>JAGWBV010000087.1 GCA_021295715.1 Candidatus Poribacteria bacterium
GTACTTGGAAAATCTGTTTTCTATCTTGAGAAATCGTTGTGACTTCACCCGGACGGACATTGGTAAAAACCCCGGAACGGTCAAGCGCGCGTAAGAGCGTATTAATGGCGTTATGAGAGGTGCTTTCCAAATTGAATGTAATGCGCGCAGTTGTTGGTTCATGGAGGTTGGTAATATTGAAATTAGTCCATGCCACTTGTGTCCTATCCCGGAACATCTCACTAAGTGCATGCAAAATATCGAGTGGCGAGATATGATGCGCTAACATATCGGTGAGTGCTAACGCCTTCCCAAGTTGTACTTTCGCTGCAGACATCGGTTGCGCATAATACGCGAGTTGCGCTTCTACAGCTTCGCTTCTATACTGTTGTGAGCGTTGAAGCATGTAGCCACCAAAAAGAATACCACCGATTATCAAGACACCTAACCCAGCGGCAGCAAAAAGTTGGCGCTGCCGTGTCGTTTGCGTAAGGGTTTCAACCGCCTCCTCCGGCAACAAAGAAACTGGGGCTGTTGACTTCAAAGCATTGAGTCCTGTCCCTAAAGGAACAGCGAGGGTATCGCCCCACGCCTCAAGGATGGCTTCTACCTCCGGACGATCGGGCTGGAGGTCAATACTGGCATATTGCTGAACGGCATGAAGTGGATTCCACAGTTGTGTTGAAATGTTGAGTTCTGTTTCACAAGTGGATGCGAGATCGCGGACACGCGCACCGCCCCCACACAACCAAAGTTCAACTTCCGTCTCTGACGCGGAGAGACCCTGATGTCCGTCAGTGTTTACTTCTGATCCATAATGTGCAGTGGCAGCAGTGATAGAACGTCGGAGTTCATCGATAAATCGAGTCGTCCAGGTGTATGCAGGCATTTCGCTTGCCGAAATGTGTCGTTTTTCCTCCACTGCTGTTTCAATATCTATATTCAAGGTCCGACTCAGATGTTCAGAGAGATTGTCACCCCCGAAACGGAAACTTCGTGAAAACTGGAGTCTTCCCTCCTGCATGAAACAGAAATCTGTTTGGTCGGCACCGATGTCAGCAATAAATGTAGGTTTTGTGCAGCCACTGTTTGCTGCGACCGCCGCTATGGCTATCATTGAAGGTGTAACTGCCGATACGGAAACGCCAATCTGCTCAAGGAGATCCAAATAGTTTGAAACTGACGTCCGCCGTGTGGATATCAATTCTACAGAAGAGGTCTCTGGGGTCTGTTGTACATCGTGATACGTAAAGATAGCCTCCTCAATTCGGAAAGGGAGTTCGGCTTCCGCAGCGATTGCGACGATACTCGCGAGTTGTTCATCCGTTGCAGCCGGTAAATTCGATAAGCGTTTGGTATTCACCAAGGCGCGGGGAAGGGCGAGAGCAATTTCTGTCTTATTACGGTTGAACAATGCACGGATACCACCTTCCACTGATAGATCCCCTAAAGAGTCCCAGAGGCGTTTCACCGATTCATATACCTGCAGCCGGTCATCCTTGTCTGGATACGTCACGACGTTTGCATGGGTAAGACGCACCGTTGTAGAAGAAGACTGTTCAAGTTGAACGATTTTTGCTGTGTGTGTGCCGAGGTCTATCGCCACGACTCGATTTTTTGCCATTTTTTTATCAGCAGTCAGCAATCAGTCACAAGAGGTTTTTGATAATCCTCACACCTCTCTGCTGATAGCTGAAAGCCATTCCCCTAATCCTGTTGCCAATACTGTATGTTTATTTCGTCGCCTGTTCGATCAATGATGCCGACACATGTTGAGACGACTTTGCCCGCGAGGTCAATACCACTTGCTTCAATACGATACCCGTGCGAACGGTAGGTTACCCAATCGACGACCTCACGGAACGTTGCAAAGTCAATATCCTCTACTTGTGACAGTTGTGAGATGTTAGTAAACGGATTTCCTTTTATCTCGTCTTCAGTAAAACCCTGAAGCTGCGGGGCATCGGATGCGTCCTCTTCACGACGTTCGACGATCGCTTCTGCCTTTTGTGGATCCATTCCGGGTAGCAGCGATAATATCTCAGGGGGTGCTGTATTTATGTTGATGAGACCTTGACGCGTCTCTCCATCTTTGAGTGTTATTTTATCAACAATGCCGATGAATTCCTGCTGAGTTAACATCTTTACCTCTTTAATTGCATCGATGTTCTGAAAAAGCCCTTGCCCTTCGCGATGGTTAACAATGCGTTCGGCAATGCCTTGATCAATGCCGTCTAAGGACTCCAAAGTTTCAACATCGGCGGTATTGATATTAACTTTCCCATCTTCATCATTATTGGCAGTCGGCGGTCGGTTGTCAACAGTCGGTAAAGAGGTTTCCGGTGAAGTGCCATTCTCTTGCTGATTGCTGTCTTCAGTCGTCAATTGGTCCCGGATATTGTTGAAAAGTTCATCGGAAACTGCTTGGACATCCAAGAGTGCCGAAAATTTGTCGAAATCACGTTGCTGGATGAGCGATTCCGCCTCAGCTTGTGAGAACACAGGTTGGTTTTGCTGTCCGCTAACCTTCGTTAACTCCTCTGCATCTGCGGTATTGATATCTACAAGCGGTTCTCCGTTCGGATCTGTGCTTGCATCAACCGAGTAGATGGTAGCCAAATCAACAAGGCCCATAGGAGTCGCTGTCGGAGACTGTTGGTTGATCGCTGACGGCTGACCGTTGAAGGTTATTTCTTGCTGGACACCGTAGAGAAGTTCGGAGGTCATACCTTCAACCCGAGCGAGATCTCTAACGGTGCGATACGGTCGCCCTTCTACAATTTTGTTGGCAAGGTCTTCAGTGAGGGCATCATCTGGGGAAGCCCCTGCCTGCGCAAGCAAATTACTGACAAGCCCTACGTCGGCGATATTGATATTAACCTTTGAAGCCTCATCTACAATTGTGACTTGATAGTTTAAAAAATTACCAAGCTGAATCCCGTCTTCAATCTGCCCTTGAAGCGGTTCAGCCCAAGTTTCGCCGAGCGAGTCAAAGGGAGTTTGGTCACTGCGCAGAACAGCGAGCGTCCACTCGAAGCCCGCTCTTGCAGCGTAGTGAAACTTCGACCTGTCCAAAAAATTCCGTTGGGTTCGCTGCTCTATATGAATTGAATAGAGCAACTGCGCCGCAAGAATAGACAGAATAGTGAGTATCCAGAGCGTTGAGACGAGAGATAAACCTTGCTGTTCCTTGTAAAATGGGCAGGCATCCCGTTTTGTGGACCGCATCATGAATAAAATCTCCTAAGGTCCACCTGCTGGTCCACCAGCGGTGGCACTCGCAGGAAGATACACCATTGTCGCTTGCGTCATACCTGTTGACTGGTCTGTTGGTTGGCTCTGCGTTGTGGCTTGTGCTACATCAACGCTCAAAGGCATCTGTGTTTCACCTTGGACGGTTATTAGCACTTGCACAGCACTCGGAATGCTTTCAGTATCATCCCATGACGCTCGCCATGTTTCCGCCTCTCCATCGAAATACTGGAGATTAAAACTGACGAGTCCAGCAACAAGGGTCGCGATATTGACATAAATTGGCGCACCATTTTCATCTGTCTCCGGAACCTGACCCGTTTGTAAGAGAGCACCGATAACAACTTCAGGATCGAGTGCTGTCGTTGTAACCCGAAAAAGAGCAAATCCACCGCTCTGTGCGTCTTCAACGGAATCTAAACCCTGTACGGGTGACATCTCTGTAGTGGATTCACCGGGTAACGGCTCGGATCCAACGAAGTAAGCAACACGCTGCACGTCACTTAAAAGTGGCAAAGGCATTTGCGAGGCATTCTGAGATTGGAAACTTGCAAGTTGTTCTAAAAATGGATTGGGATCCGTCTTAACGAGCGTAACAAAACTGAGCATGTCTCTATCGCCTAATTGGCTTGGACCGTCTTGAGTATAGAGAGCAAGCTCTGGATCCTGCAATGCGACTTGCATGTTGCTGAGATCCGTCACAATTCGGTCCATGGCGACCCGACATCTTTGTGCAGCCAATATTTTTGACTCCGTTTGATGGTAGGCATCGACGGCTGTTTTGAAGGCAAAATACACCGAACCACCGATGACGACGAGGATACTTACCGCCATGAGCATCTCAACGAGTGTGAGCCCACTTTCAGCGTGTTGATTTTCGGTTTTTAACTTTCGGCGTTCGGCATGCAGGGGAATTCTGATTCCCGACGCTTCTGTAGAGGGGACTTCTGAATATGATTCGGGGGATTCCCGAAGAAAATTTTGGTTCATCAGACCCCTCTTTACCGACTGCCGACTGCTGACGGTTGATCGCTATTTTGCGGCATCTGCCGATCTGCGATGTAGGTACTCATAGACAGCGAGCGTTCTCTGTTTCTATGTATCCATGTGACGGTTACTTGAACTTGACGGATGTTTTCAACCTCTTCAGAATCTATGTCCTCAACAACGGAACGCCAACGGTAACGTGTGTTTTCACCGAACTCGTCGGATTCTTCACCGACATCTGGATAACCTTCCATCTCAATCTCTGCCATCCGGTGTCTGAGAAGGTAGAGCGCCGTCGTACTGTTGTCTGAAAGCCCTTGGTTACGCGCCGCGGAAGCAAACGCCTGCAACAGTGCTGGCAAGACCGCTGCCAAAATCGTCAACGTCACAAGCACCTCAACGAGGGTAAAACCATCTTTTTCTTTTGATGCTGGGCGCATTTTTTTAATGATTCGCAAGGTGTTAAATCCCATGGTGCGTTCCATACAAGTTTTCGCTTGAGAGTCGCCTGTGCTGTTGTTGCAGGTTTTTAATTATACCTTGCGGTTCGGTCAGGTGGGTTTGATGCATAAAGTGTCTTTCCGTATATCTAGTGCTGTGTCACTCCTAAAATGATGGATGTGGGCAGCCACAAGGGACTGCCCCTACAGGGAAAATCCCTTCAACTGACACAGCACTAGGGGAAACGCCCAAGCAAAAATCCTGCGCCGTTGTTGCAGGCTACTGTCTTGGGTAAGTCCAAACCGGTAGCCCGTAATGAAATTGAGGGGTATTTGCGAATCAACGCTGAATGCGCGTGTTGCCTCGCAGTGAGAGTCAGCGGGGTGTTTCTTCAGATTTGAGGGACACACGTCAACGTCCAAACGCCCGTTGTTACTCCGCAAGGAAAAATTAAAAACTGCCCAACATCTCGATCTCCTGAGATGTGAGTTGTCGCACACGGACGCGTCCGCTCGCCGCTTCAACAGTAACAGACATTACCTGGTGCTGAGAGTTTTGGAGATATACGAAGGCATCCTCAGAGGTGGAAGTGGGCGAAAAATAGATGTAAGCCACGCCAGAATCGACCTGAACGGTTCTGCCGTTGTGATTGGTTACCATCGCGGCTAATGTTACATTTTCTTCCATCGGATAGGGCACCCCCAAGATACCACTGGATCGTGTCAAGGGAGTCTGTGGATCGGAGGTGCCTGTTGTAACAGGGTTTGTGTTTGTATTATTCTGTATAGCAGCGACAACAGTAGAATTTTGAGCCGTCAGCGTCGACCTAAGCGGACTACTGGGATCAAACGTTTCACTGGAGGCAAGCCAGTATCGCTCGTTGTCAAAATCAAAAACGACGAGATGAGTCGTTCGATCCGTGACCGCCATATCCCGGGCAAACGTGAGGAGACTGCGGAGTGTATAAGCAGAGGCTTTTAAGCGACGCGTTTTCACGAACCCTTTCAGTGCCGGCATAGAGATTGCTGACAGTATACCGATCAGAGTCAAGACGATTAGCAACTCCGTAATCGTGAATGCCGAGGTCCTCATAGTGCTTGGAGATGGAAGACCCGAAGACTCGAAGATTGAGTGGGAGGCATTTCTTTTCTGATTCCTGCCTTCTGCCCTTTCCCCCTTCCATCTTTTTGTCGTTCGTAACATTGCTTTAGTAGGCTCCGGTGGTTTCATCGACCCAATTGGTGATGTCTGCGTCCAGTTCTGTCCCGCCTACTTTCCCATCCTTACCTGTCGAATAGAGGTCATAGTCGTATCCGTAATGGGTACTGGGTTGACGATAGACGTATGGATTATTCCACGGGTCAACAAAATTCGGGCTGTCAATATAGGGACCCGCCCAATTCGCGGGTGCGGGGCTCGGCGCCCGCCACAAGGCACTTAACCCTTGCTCCGTTGTAGGATATTCGCCCGTTGCGATCGCATACTGTTCCAATGCGGTTTTGATACCGTTAATTTCTGTTTGTGCCTTCGCAACTTTCGCTTGCTGCGGGGCATTGATGACCCGCGGCGCGATGAAGGCAGCCAAAATCCCCAAAATGACAATGACAATCGTCAATTCAATGAGGGTCAACCCAGATTGATCGGATTTAAGTGCAGCGTACATCTGTTTTTCTCCTATAATGGCTGTCAGCCGTCGGCTATCAGCGGTCAGCAGTCAGAAGATTGGTTTCCATCAGCAAACTGCTTCAATCCGCGGTCAGCAAGTAGGTGTAACTTCACCAGAAACCTTCTTTGCTGATGGAAACCGAAAGCCGATAGCCGATAGCAATTTAATTGCTTAGTAATTGGTTTGCCTCAAAGATCGGGAGGATCATCGCAACAGCGATAAACCCGATAACGAGTCCCATGAATAAAATGACAAGAGGACCGATAGAACCCGTTAGACGTTCGAGGCTCTTTTTTATTTCTATATCGTAGTATTCAGATAGTTTGCTGAGCATGTGAACAGGTTCACCGGATTCCTCGCCAACAGCCACCATGTGCGTGACGAATTCAGGGAAATCCTTGCTTCTACCCAGTTCACGTGAGAGCGAGGAACCCTGTTCAACTTCTGTTTCTGCGGCGGCGACGACATTGCTGTATACCTTATTGCCGATGGTGTCTTTGACGACTTGGAGAGCAGGCAGCATACGGACACCATTTTCCAAAAGTGTCGCCATTGTTCGGGTGAAGCGGACAATGGCAAAGGTGCTAAATATGGGTCCGACGAGCGGCAACTTGAGCTTTAGACGGTCAAACCAAATTTGACCGGCCTCGCGACGGAGATATTGCCGCAAGCCCGTTACACCTACGATGCCAACGAGCAATCCGAGCCACCAATAGGTTTGGAAGGCATCCGTCGTACCAATGAGAATCCGCGTTGGTAATGGTAATTCGACACCGAGATCGTTGAACATTGCGGTAAATTTCGGTATGACAAGAATCATCAGCACTGCGACAGCGGAAACACTCAGGACCAACAAAATAACTGGATAAAAGAGTGCTGAGACGACATCGTTTTTCAGAAGCCGCTGACGTTCGGCGAATTCTGCGAGCCGTTCTAAGACGATACCAAGAACACCACCACTCTCGCCAGCTCTTACCATGTTGACATACAGATTAGAAAATACCTTCGGATGCTGGGTGAGGGCATCGTGAAAAGTCGCACCGTGTTCCACATCATACTTCACTTGGGAAACGATACGGTGAAGCGCAGGGTTTTGGATTTGACCGAGTGTAACCTCCAGGGCGCGCGGTAGCGGGACATGCGCGTTCACCAGCGTTGCTAATTGGTACGTAAAAAACTCAACATCCGTCGCCTTCACACCACGTCTGCCGATCTCAAACCAGCGACGCACATCGGTGGGTGCCGCATCATCCGACTCTTCAACGATATCTGTGGGCCAATAACCCATCTGCCGTAAACGAGAGATGAGTTCGGCTTTGGAGTCTGCTTCTATTGTATTCGTAACGGTCCCACCGCTATGCGTGAGTGCTTCATATCGGAATATCGGCACAATCAACCCCTCCGCTACACTTCAGAATCACACAACTTCCACGAAATCAAATTCGTCTTCCTGCGTTAATCGGATAACCTCGTCAACTGTTGTCAACCCAGCAGCGACCTTACGCCAACCGTCTTCACGCAAACCTTTCATCCCCATTTGGACAGCAAGGCGACGAATCTCACTCGTCGATGCCTGCTTGAGTGCCATGGATCGAATCTCATCCGTCATAAGTAACACTTCAAAGATACCGATTCTACCTTTATAGCCTCTCCCTCGGCACTCTTTACATCCGACTGCACGCGGAATTTTCAGATCGGAAGAGATGGTAGTACCCTTGCCGTTGCCCATAAGTCCCGCCAATTCTTGCATATCCGGAGAATGCATCTCACAACACGCCTTGCAGACACGTCGGGCAAGCCTCTGGGCGATGACCCCTTCTACCGTGGAGGCAACGAGATACGGTTCAACGTTCATATCAATGAGTCGCGTGATCGCGCCCGGGGCATCGTTCGTATGGAGTGTGCTAAAGACGAGGTGACCCGTGAGTGAGGTATGGATTGCCATCTCCGCTGTCTCGTAGTCACGAATCTCACCCACTAATACCTTATCTGGGTCCTGTCGTAGAATATGGCGGAGACCTTGGGCGAAGGTGAAATCTATATCAGGATTGACTTGGATTTGGTTGATCCCCTCTAACTCGTACTCCACTGGGTCTTCGAGGGTTATGATTTTGACATCGGGCGAGTTAATCTCTTTCAAACACGCATAAAGCGAGGTCGTTTTACCGCTACCGGTGGGTCCCGTCGCAAGGATGATACCGTGCGGTTTACGAATCATACGTTGAAAGAGGTGGAGGTTGTCTTCGGTTAACCCGAGTTCTGCGAGTCCGAACTCAATAGACTGTCGGTCGAGGATACGGAGGACAACGCTTTCACCATGAAGGGTCGCAACAGTTGGGACAGTAGAAACACGGAGGTCTATCTGGCGGTTGCCGACACTCCCAATTTGCCGACTGATTTTTCCATCTTGTGGACGTCTGCGTTCGGCGACATCCATTCCCGCCATAATTTTGATACGTGAAGTGATCGCGGATTGGAGGTAGGCAGGGGGCTGCGGCTGGTCCTCAAGCACACCATCAACGCGGAACCTAATCTTTAGCTGAGCCGGATAGGGTTCAATGTGGATGTCGCTTGCTCCCATTCGGACGGCATCGATAATCATCTGGTCAACAGCATGTATGACTGTGGGATCTTGGCTGAGGTCTTTCTCATCAATTCCAAAGTCGTCAATCGTCTCACGTTCAAGAGTAGCAGCTGCACCAACAGGTCCCTTGATACCAGCACTGAGTAAACTCTCAGCAGTGCGCCCATAGAGACGGACGATTGACTCGTCAATATCTGTTTCATCTGCAAGAACAGGCGTAATTTGGCAATTGGTGATGAGCTCAATCTCGTCAATGAGAACAATATCCAGAACGTCCACCATCGCAACCCTGAGTTGATCTCCCATCAACGCTATAGGCACGATTTTATTTCGGTACGCGAACCCGGGTGACACCTTTTCAAGCACGTCAGGTTCAGGGGAAACACCTTCCAATTGAATGAAGGATGTCCCGTATTCAACACTCTTTGTAGCAAGTGCAAGGATGTTGGAGGGGACGCCATGCTTAGAAAGCACAGCCGCTTCGGAGGCACCGGTTTGCTTTATCTCTGCAACGATGTCTGTATAGTCCTGTTCTGAAATGAGAGATGCCTGTCGCATCACCTCAACAAGCGAAACCGTATTCAATGTCTGTTGCATAGTGTATAAGCCCTACTTTTCGCCGGGAACCCGAACCTCACACGAAAAGTAGCCTCTATGTTATTTTGTTCTATATCAATATGTTATTTATTCTATAAATTTATGGTGTGGTATCTATTGTTGATGATTAAGACGCAGGAGATAGCAATAAGTTTAACAGACCGACTATATTAGTGACGCGCCTTTGGAAAGTAAAGGCGCGTAATTTGAACCTATTCTTCCAAGCGTTATTTGGTTTTCTCAATCCGTCGGATCGCTTTTTTCGCTGCATCGCGAACGGCTTTAGAGGTATCTTCGAGTGCCTGTGTCAAAGCTGTTCCCACCTCAGGGGATGTTGCACGCATCTCACCTAATTCATCAGCAGCGTTGCGTCGGACATCCTCAGCAGTATCTCGTAGTGCTATGAGAATCGGCTCCACGACCACCGCTCCAGGTTTTCCATCATCTACGAGTTCCTCACCGATACCTCCAAGCACATCAACGACGTGCCCACGTGTTACGGCTGATTGACTCTTCGTGAGCGCATCTGCCAACATCGGCGTGATGGTTGTAGCAGCAGCTTCTCCTAACTCAATCAAGGCATCTTCAGCACGCGCTCGCACAGAATCAGAATCGTCTGACAGTGTGCCTATCAACGCCGTGAATGTTTCAGTGGAAGCTGCTCGTATGTCAGACAATTCAGCGACTGCATTGGTTCGGACTTTTCTGGAACTATCATTTAGACCGGCAATTAAAGCATCTCGAATTGCATCAGTGGACTGCCCACTTTTCGCGAGGATCTCGCCGATCCGTCCCAAGACATCGAGGACCTCGCTGCGTGCACTTGATGAACCTCTCGTCTGGACTGCGATGAGTGCTGGCAGGACGACAGCGAGCGATTCCGAAGATGTCGGACGAACGTCGTCCAATTCCGCAAGTGCCTCACGGAAAACCTCATCAGACGAATCTTTGAGTGCCATCGCTAATCCGATAGCGGCGGCATCTGAATTTCGTCCTGCTTTTCTTTCTCGTTCACCGATTGCACCTAAGGTATCAACCGCTTCTTTTCGGACGCGCTTCGCCGGATCTTGAAGCATCACGATAAGGGCAGAGGTGCCAGGGCTTCCAATTTCTTCAAGGAAATCGACAAACTGACGTTTCACACCATCTGACGCATCCCCCAAAGTTGGGACAACCTGTGCCAGTAACTCGGATTGCCATTTTGCTTGTATCATTCTATGCTTTGCTTTGATCGCATCAAGCTCCGCAGCAAGCTCGGACAAGCCGTTATCAGGGGACTCTGCCGTCGCCTCATGAAGTTGAACCATCTGGCTAATCCCTAAACCGAGTAAAATACCAACAGCAGTTACGATTATCCAAAACCATCGTCTTACAGGTATACCAGTGCTTGCCTTGATTATGTGTTTTTTCTGACGCATTAGTGTTTGCTCCTCAATTAGTTAATCTAATTCGGCTATTCCCACCATATTACATCCATGTTCCAAATGAAAAATGGAACGAGTTTCGCGAGCATTTCTATGGGAGTTTCTTCTGATATTGTCATCTCTAACACAGCGGCATCTCCTTCGACTGAAAGCCAAGTGAGCAATCGGGGCATCTCCTTAGAATTGACAAGTAGTTTGTCAGCAGGTAGTACTCCTTTTTCGAACTCCAGAACTCGTGCTAAATTCAGCTGGGCAAATGCCGTAGGTGTTTTTGGCAGTTGCTTTAAATAGGATGGTTTCTTTTTCCGTTTAATTGTGTCAATAAGGGCATACATCTGATTTTCCGAGAAACCTATAAGAAACAACCCATCAACCTCGCTATAGAAAATATTTGAAGAAACTTCCGACACCGTTGCCCCCTTGTAATCTGTTTGAGAAACAGAGGCATTTTGTAGGTTAGAAAGGCTATTACCAATCTGATCCCATTTCATGCGATTGCTGGAGTTGAAAACAATTCCACCATTCGTTTGAACATCACCAGCATCGAGTTCAATTGATCCATCAAATTCAAATCTAAAGCCACTTAAGGCTTCTGGATCGAAATGTGTGAAATCAGGGATTGACAAAGCAAGCTCACCGGTCAATCCAGTCATAATATCCTCTTCCAGATCAAGGTTCATAAGACCTTCCAAAAAGGAGATTCCCTCGGCGGCATCATCGGTCGGAACAGACTTCCATATACTCTCAACAACTTTGGGTGCTACAGTAACAAATAGATCGTCCTTACCAGATAACGCGTTTAAGGTTTTCAGCCTTTGACCTTCTTTTAAAAACATGCCTATCTCGTTTTCTGGGAGATTAAGATCATATTCCACAGCCACTTGAAGAAAAGGACCTGTTTCCAGCAAATTGAGTTGTCCAAATACAGATTTGAAAATAGGGAAGTGCGCTCGCATCCATCTGTCTAAGCTATCCTCCATGGCAGGTAGAACGTGTGGAACATTGGCATATATGATGACTTCTCCTGAACCTGTTTTTTCTAATCCCTTAGCGAATTCTGGGTTCTGCTGAATAGAAGGGAGATCAGTTCGGTAGGTATCCAGCAATTTCTCAAAACTTCCTTCTCCAGCACCGATGACAAGATACTCATCCACAAACCCATATTTAAGGGGACTATCGAACCCTTCAAGTACGTTGTAGCGAACGCGCTGGTACACACCTGCGTCCAAACGTAAGGTGGTTTCGTTACCCATTCCAAGGAACCCTTCTGCAATTTTGGTAAACTGCCGAAGTGTATCAAGATTCCCGCCCGAATGTATCACGATACCAACCTGCCTCTGCGAGCTGTCCGCTTCATCCAGCCATACTGCTAATGCCGTTCGGTACCCCACCGTCTCAATTATACCCGATAGGTTAGTGCCAAGCATTCCTTGTAACATTGCGAGTCCCTGCTGCAGTTCTTGCCAGTTTGACACATCCGACAACAGTGCAAGCGCTTTCTCCCAATTTTCTGAAATCTCAATCTCACCGTAGACTTCATCTATATCTTGGAGTTTCACATACAGAATACTCTCCTTTGGTATGAAATCTTCTACCTCCGCGGCATGCACCAAAGGGGTCATTAACAACAGTAGGATTAAGCAGGAGATTTTGGAAACCGTCTGTAACCTGTCCCTAAAAAGCGGCACTATGCCTTGAGGAAAAAATTGATGCCATCTCCATGAAAATATTGTATTCATCAAATACCTCTATTTTTACGGAACTCGTATGTCATCAACGAGTGCTTGCACGTCATCAGGGGGTGGGGGTGTAACGGCAGCTACAGCGATAGATACGATGAAGTTTAGTGCCATACCAAGGGTTCCGATCCCTTCCGGTGAAATACCCCATAACCAATGCTCCGATGTGTTTAATTCTGGACTGACAAACTTAAAATAGATGATATACGCCGCTGTAAAAGTAATCCCAACAATCATGCCACTAATTGCGCCTTCTTTGTTCATACGTTTAGAGAAGATACCCATCACAATCGCGGGGAAAAATGAACTCGCTGCAAGACCGAAGGCAAATGCAACAACTTGTGCTACGAATCCTGGTGGGTTCATTCCGAAATACCCAGCGATACAAACTGCGACGCCTGCCGCAATACGTGCGGCAGTCAATTCCTGTTTTTCCTGTAGCGTCGGCATAATTGTGCCTTTCAGAAGATCATGCGCGACGGCAGTCGAAATAACTAATAGCAGGCCCGCGGCGGTCGAGAGTGCTGCCGCTAAACCGCCTGCAGCTACTAATCCGACAATCCAGTTTGGAAGCTTCGCTATCTCAGGATTCGCCAAGACCATAATGTCTCGATCAATTGTCAACTCATTTTGAACATCTGAGTTTGGGCCGCGATACTGGATCGCACCATCGGCGTTCACGTCGTCAAACTTAATGAGTCCTGTCGCTTCCCAATTCTTAAACCAATCTGGGACATCCTCATATTTTACATCCGTCAATTCACCGTTCTGTTCATAACTTACGGTGTTGAGCAGGTTTGTGCGAGCAAAGATAGCCACTGCCGGTGCCGTCGTATAGAGAAGTGCGATGAACAGCAGTGCCCAACCCGCAGAAATCCGTGCCTCGGAGGCTTTTCGCACGGTATAGAATCGGATAATCACATGCGGTAATCCTGCCGTTCCCAACATCAATGCCGCTGTAATAAAAAAGACGTCAATCGTGGCTTTATTTCCATCTGTATACAGGTTAAACCCCAATTGCTCGTTCAAACCGTTGAGCCTGTCAAGGAGATAAAGCCCTGAACCATCTGCCACCTTGCCCATCAATCCCATCTGTGGGATAGCGTTGCCTGTAATGAGGATAGAAATAAAAATAGCCGGCACGAGATACGCAAAGATCAGGACACAGTACTGCGCAACTTGTGTATAAGTAATTCCCTTCATGCCGCCAAGCACAGCATAAAAGAATACAATCCCCATACCGATAAGGACACCTGTTTCAACATTGACACTCAGGAACCGAGAAAAGACAATGCCCACACCGCGCATCTGTCCCGCGACATAAGTAAACGAGACAAAAATTGCACACACCACTGCAACAATCCGAGCCAAGTGAGAGTAATATCGGTCACCAACGAAATCAGGAACAGTATATTTGCCGAATTTGCGGAGATAGGGCGCTAACAGCAACGCGAGCAGGACGTAGCCGCCCGTCCATCCGAGTAGATAGACAGATCCATCGCGTCCCATGAACGAGATCATCCCTGCCATTGCGATAAAAGAAGCCGCACTCATCCAATCCGCCGCTGTTGCCATGCCATTCACAACGGGATGCACGTTACTTCCAGCGACATAGAAGTCACCAGTCGAGCGTGCCTTAGACCACAGTGCCACCCCAATATACAACGCGAACGAGAGTGCCACCATTACGAAAGTCCATGCTTGTACGGTCATATTTGTTCTGCGTCCTCCCCGTCTTCGCTTTGACTATATCTCTTCTCTAAACGATTCATCAACCACGCATAAACGAAGATGAGTTCAACGAAAATCCAGATTGATGCCTGTTGTGCAAAATAGAAACCCAGCGGACAGCCCCCAATACGGATCTTGTCCAGCTGCTCGACGAACACAACTGAGCAGAGATATGAGGTGATAAACCAAATTCCCAATAAAATAGCAAGATATTGGAGGTTTTTTCGCCAATATGCTTTGTTCTTCGGTGATGACGCCATAGATGATCTCCTCCGTTAGACCGTAAGCGCATAAGTAGTATTGCTTTCAAACTTGCCGTGCATAGTAGCAAAGGTCTGAAGCACAATCAGTAATTCATCGGAAACATTAACCGTTCGACCTGTTCAATGAGAATGTGGAGGACCTTAATATGGATTTCCTGAATGCGATCTGCGGTGTCCCCTGGCGCAATTAGATAACTATCGCAATGCTGCTTGAGACTTCCACCATTTTTACCCAATAACCCAAACACTTTCATCCCACGAGACTTTGCTGCCACGGCTGCACGGACGACATTTTCAGAATTTCCGCTCGTTGAGAGGACGATAAGCAGATCACCAGGATGTCCGAGTGCTAACAGCGGGCGCGCGAAAATCTCCGCGAATCCGAAATCGTTCGCCGTACAAGTGATATGTCCCGCATCCCCGAGCGCAATCGCGGAGAGTGGTTTCCTATCTTTCCGAAACTTACCTGTGCATTCCTCAGCAAAATGGATCGCATCGCACAAGCTCCCACCATTTCCACAGGTAAAGACTCGACCTTCCCGTTCAAATACATCTCGGATTAATTCTGCGGTTTCCGCGAGGGTCGCGATATTCTCAGGGTTTCGGATAAACCTATCAAGCACATCTCGCGCTTCTAACAAAGCATCGCGGACGCTATGCAAAATGTCCATTATGTCTCCTAAATTCGGAAAATTTCTCCTAACTTTCCACCGAGCACGCGACCCGCGCCGAGTAGACATGCGATTAGAATTAACATCCCCACTACACCCAATGCACTCGCCGTATATGGACCGTGGTCTGGACGTTGGGAGAGTGACCAAATCGCTTTTGTAATTGGATAATGCTGATCTTTCATTGCCAATATCAAGCTATCACTGACTTCAAGCATAGAGAATGAGAACACGAGAATCGCACCCGCAAGGATGTTCGCAATCACCAAGGGCAAGGTGATTTTATACAACGTCCGAACAGGCGTTGCCCCCATATTTTGGGACGCTTCTTCGTATGACACACTTGTCTGTTGGAGTCCGGCGTAGATGGAGCGTAACATATACGGTAACCGCCGCACCGCATAACTGATAATCAGAAGGAAGGTCGGGTTCCGTCTCGGATCTATAACAGAAACCAGTCCATCGGGGAAATACCGCAGGAGCAGCGTCGTATCCGCGAAGCTACCCATATACCCGAACGCTATTGCAACTCCGGGTAATGCCAGCGGTAGCATAGCGATGGCATCCAACAGATTCTGGAACGGCAGACGCTTGCGTGTCAACAGATATGACACCACGATGCCGACAAGGAGTGCCAATAATGTGCTGAAAACGCTGTATTTTAGGCTGTTAAGGATACTCGGTAGCGTATCGGAATGCGTGAAGGTTTCAACATAGTGCGTCAACGTCCATGATTGTGGCAGCACACTCATTCGCCACTGACTGGCATCCGGTGTCAAGGAAACAAGGATTACGCTGATGTGTGGCAGCAACGCCATAAACGTTAATCCACCAATAAAGAGGTAGATGACACTACGCATGCCCCAATTCGTATCGGTTTCACGTGAAGTCACGTGTCCCCTACCGAGCATCTCATAGTGCTTACTACCCGTCCATCTCTTTGAAACATAAAAGGCAAGTGCTGTCAGTACAACTATAAGCACAACAAGGGCGTACCCCATCGGATTGGTGTTCGCCTCCGTCACTTGGTTGAAAATTCGCACTGAAACGACGTTACGGTACTCAAAAATCAGGGGTGTGCCGAGGTCGGTAAACGCCCAGATAAAGACGAGGATGGCACCGGCGAAATAACCCGGCATCATCAACGGCAACGTTATCTGACGGAAGACCTGAAAACGCGATGCCCCCATATTTTCTGCGGCTTCCTCTAAACTCGGATCGACATTCGCGAGTGCAGCGACGATGTTAAGATACATGATCGGATATAAGTGCAATGTTGATAACATCACCACACCCCAGAACCCACCACCGAACCAGTCAATAGGTTCCGCCAGATCCATCAGATTGAGTCTCTCAAGAAGCATGTTCACACTGCCATATAACCCGAAAAAATATTTCATCCCGATCGCGCCGACGAAAGGCGGCATAATCATCGGAATCAGGATGACAGAACGGAGCATGTCACGCCCGGGATACCGGTATCGTGTCAAAAAATACGCCAGCGGAAGGCTGATGATGCTCGTTACCAGCGTCACCATGACACCGATTTTGAAACTATTAATAACGAGTTCCCGTATATTCGGGTCGGTCACCATCAATTTGAAATATGTGAGATTGAATGTGTTTTCAATCCAGAAGGCTTCCTTGAAAACATAGAGGAGTGGATATATGAGAAAGACGGTAAAGAAGAGGACCGTTAACCCGAAAATCAGCGTGATGGATGGCGTGAAATCGTATCGTCGTCTAATTTTGTCTATTAAGGACGGATTTCTATGTGCGATTTGTTCTGCCTCTGGTCTCCAGTTTATAGGTGTATTTTTTGGCTCGCGATCGGAAAAACGCGCAAGCTACGTTTTAATTATACCCGATACGCTGCCGAATCGCACCTATTTTTTTCGCCCAATGTGTATTCAGGGACGGTTCAGAAAAGGGGACACTTTGACATCGGGGCGATAAACGCCTTCGCACGGGAAAAATTGGCAACACCTATCCCGTTAAAATGTTACATTTGTGGAATATTTTTGGAAGGGGAAAGCCTGTTAAGGGGGTCCAGTTACAGACCTCACACAACGAAAACCGATGACGTGGAACGCGCTCTTTGGTTTGGAATCGTTCCGATCGGCGACACGCGGGAGTCGAGCTGTATCGAACCAGTGACCACCGCGCAGGACGCGGGAAACATCAACATTAACATCTGTGAAGTTATCCAATATCCACTGAATCGTGTTCGCTCCCGCCAACGGATTGCGCGCAACACCCTCCTGTGGAAATGTAGAATAGAATCCACGATGGTATGCATCTAAACACCATTCTCTCACGTTACCCGCCATATCACGTAATCCATACCCGTTCGCAGGATACCTACCTACGGCGGTGGTATCTGTAACGTTGTTGCCGTAGTTCGCATCCCGCGGCGTTATCGTGTTCCCATGCGGATACTTCTTATCGACTAAGCCCCCGCGCGCGGCGCGTTCCCATTCCGCCTCTGTCGGCAGACGCTTTTCTGCCCACTTCGAGTATGCCATCGCCGCATACCAACTCACACTATCAACCGGATGTTTGCCTCTACCTTTTGGGTAGTTATTCCCGTCCCAGTCCCAGAGATAACGCCCATTGTGAAATCTTCCGTCAATCCTATTCTTCTGCCAACGCGGGTTTTCAAGCACAAATTCTTTGAATTGTGCGTTCGTCACTTCCGTCTTATCCATATAAAACGCATCTACATAGACGGTGCGCACCGGCTGCTCATCGTCATCTGCCTCCGCATCGTTGCTGCCTATCTGAAACTCACCCGCGGGAATGAGTACCATGCCTTTAGGGAGTGGTATTTTTTCCTCTGCTGGTGGCGTTGTTTTTTCCTCGGGGAGCGGTATTTTTTTCTCTGGTAGCAGTGTTGTTGTTTCCGCTGGCGGCGTTATGTCATCTCGTTCGCAACCGCTGATAGTGAGGAAGAGTCCCCCGACGAGCATAATAAGGCAATACCTTTCCAAAATACGCTTTAAGGACGTTTTCAAGTCTTTATGGTGTTTTGTCATGAGAGTATACCTGCTCCTTTTTTTCTGCTTGCAATAGGGAAATCGGCAGCCTTATCTTCATTATACCTGATACGTTGCCGAATTGCACCCGTTTTTTCTCAAGATTCACAGGTGTGTCAATTGCGGATAAAAAAAGAGGCGTGATGGCATTCGGTATTCTATCTTTCGCGCATCTTTGCCTATTGTTTTTTCAGAGCACCCCATGTGCCGACGATATTCCCTTTTATCTGCGAAGGCGCAGCAGCCACCGGAACGGGAACCGTCCACTCACTTCTCAGGTAATGCGTATCCCAATCAAGCGTCTCAAGCAGCACATTCCTTAAAACCCTCGGATCTTCCATCTCCTTGAGCACCTGAAAGATGTCGAATCGCTTATAGCAGGAAATCCCGAAGTCTACACGCCGACCCGTCTCATCATACAGACGATAATCAAAGCCGGGAGCGGGGCTCCCCGTAAATCCTATCCCTACCATCGGGAACGGATCCTCTTCGGGGTTCTCTATGAACGCAAAGCCACCGTCTACGCCTTCAATTTTTGAGTCAACAATAACGGAATTCTCTGCCGTCAGCGGATACTCGCTATGGTGATTATACGGGAGTGCGACCTGGAGTTTCCAACCGTCTAAGTCCTGAAGTGCTTCGTCAGGATGCACATAGATAGCCACCCAGTCAGGTTTATAGATGGAGACAGGGTTGTGTAAATCCATTTCTAACTTGACTTCATAGAGAAGCACTCGCCGGGTGCGTCCCGCAAACCCGTCGGATCTCACCCACCCGACAGGACATTCATATATAAGCCGCCGCCTCTGGGGTGTCTCTGGGTCGGCTTCCACAACAGGCGTTGTGTCTACTGGGGACGTTGTACCATCAGAGGGCAGTTGCGGTGATGACACTCCGCCTGCTGGTGTTGCTGTTTGAGATGTAGATGCTATTCCCTTAATAGAACCACTCACCGCCCTGACCTTGAAAGTATATGCAGTCCCATTTGTGAGGTTCCCTACTAAAACAGTAATTCCTGTTCCACTCGGAGCCCAATTATTACCATCATCAGAACTATATTCATACCCGGTAATAGCCGCCGTTGTTGATGGAGCTGTCCAACTCAGCCTAACTTGACCATCGCCTGGAGTGGCCGTCAAGCCTGTAGGGGCAGGCAGTCGGGTTACAGTGATAGTGACAGCTATTGTATCGGAACTTCTTGCTGTTATTCCGCTGCCTTTTTCCTCAACCTTGACGGTTACACTGTAACTGTTTTTGGTCCCATGATCCAGAGCAGCACTGGTTTTCAACTGCCCTGTGGTATCAATACTAAATGATGCCGCATCTGTTCCCTCAAGACTATACTCCAATGTGACATTATTGGTCGTATCAGCATCCGCATTCGCCCAATGTGTTGCGGATACAGCAGCCCCAATATCCATGTTTGCTGCAGTCCCTTCCACAACGCTGCGTGTCGCTGTAGCTGCTGAAAAGTTAAGCACATCCGTAATTGTCCCTGTAAAACTCGCAGAGATTGTGTTCGTTCCTACTGAGATAGAACCTGTAACGACAGCAGTATCAAAAAAAGAATTCGTATCAGCCTTTATAAAAAAACTAACTTCTCCACTGACATCCGTTGATAGAGATAGCGAAGTCGTAAATGTTCCAGTGCTTGTAGCACTCATCTTAACATTCCTGTGGTTAAGATCCGTACCTATCGATACGGTTTCATTTGGTACCGGACTACCTCCATTTGTTACTGTAAACGTCACTGCACTTGAGAAGTTATTACCTCGAGTGGTTGACTGATTATTTCCTGTGGTAATTGCTATCGTTTGCGCGCTTACTTCCGTAACCGGAATTATTGAGAACCCCAAATAGCCGAAGGCTAAGAGAGAATACATAAATATTGATTTGCGCATGATACTTGCTCCTTTGCAACAAAAATAGCCCGCGCCGCGTAAATCGCGGGCGGGCGTACCAAAAACAGACGGACAACACCGGCTGTATCTATCTTAGAAATAAAATGCTTATTTTGAGATAAGTGGGGGAGGGTGATTGCTTGTAGAGAATTAAACACGGGGTTCATAACGGACGCAGCGAAGTCGCACGCCGACGCGGGGTCTTCCGTCGTCCGACAACGGACTTTATCACTATGGAATGGAACGACTGCGGTTCGTATGTGTGTCACCTTACATTCACTGCTGGGTTTTAGACTTCGGGCATTTTCGGAGTGCTAATTTTGAGGGTTTTAACCAAATAATGATGCAAAAACGGACAGGAACCCTCTAAAACCGCCTCACGTCGTAACCAATCACATAAATGATAACATATTTGGCAAAAGGTGTCAACAAAAAATTGAGCAATTTTTTGTTGACACCTGCCCGGAAATGTGATACTTTTGACGAGATCAAGACACATCGGAGAAACAACATGAACTGCCCAAAATGTCAACATCCGCATTTCGTCAAAAACGCGTTCGTCAACAGCACACAACGTTACAAATGTAAAGCCTGCCACTATCAATGGACACGCACAACCCCACGAGGACACCCAACAACCCATAAAAGACTCTCGGTGCTATTGTATTGTCATGGTATTTCAATGAATGCCATCGCAGAACTCTTTGAGGTCTCTACGACCGCAGTGCTGAAATGGATCCGCAACTTTGCGAAAAAGCAGGCACCAAAACCCAAGTTAGTTAGTACCCTCAACAAAAAAATAATAGGTCTACATAATACTAAAAAGTATACGATATTTTTGGGGAAAAAGCAAATGAATTGTGTCAGAGAGTTAGGAAGCGGTTCAAAGAATTCTTGTTGACCCCTGAGCACTATTTGTGCTATACTTTAGCAATATCCACAACACAGAATCGTAGACTTACCTATGGCAACAGTCCGACTCGAAAACCTTACAAAACGGTTCGGCGATCTCATCGCACTCGACGACATCAATCTCGATATTCGGGACGA
This sequence comes from Candidatus Poribacteria bacterium, assembly GCA_021295715.1. Lineage (NCBI taxonomy): Bacteria > Candidatus Poribacteria > Candidatus Poribacteria bacterium. The sequence continues at coordinate 21,321 of JAGWBV010000087.1, forward strand.
GGAATTCTTTGTGCTGCTCGGTCAAACAGGTGCTGGAAAAACGACCACGCTTCGGTGTATCGCTGGGTTGGATAAACCCGAAGAAGGCACTATCTATCTCGACGATGTGAGTGTTAACGATAAAACCCCCGCGGAACGCGATGTCGCATTCGTCTTCCAATCACATATCCTCTATCCGCACCTCAGCGTTTACGAGAATATGGCGTTCCCACTGCATCCGAGAAAACTTTCAGCAGAGGAGATTGACCGACGCGTCAGAGATATTGCCCAGATGCTTCATATCGAGCATCTGCTCATGCGGACCCCGAATCAGTTGAGCGGCGGTGAGACGCAGCGCGTTGGACTCGGACGCGCAATGGTCCGTCGTCCCCAAGTTTTCCTTATGGACGAACCCATCTCCAATCTTGATGCGAAACTTCGGACTGAGATGCGAGCGGAAATCCGCTGGCGGCAACGTGAACTCGGCACAACGACCTTCTATGTGACGCATGACCAAATCGAAGCGATGTCAATGGCAGACAGAATCGCAGTCCTTGAAGCAGGCAGAATCCAGCAATTGGGAACACCTGCGGCAATCTATAATCATCCGACCAATCTATTTGTCGCTGGTTTCATTGGCAATCCGAGTATGAATTGCATCTCGTGTGAGATCTCCAGCACGAATGGCGAGTTCCATTTGATGTTAGTGAGTCATCTCGGACGGAACAATTCAGTCGCAATTCAGGACCGCAAGATCGCTAAAGTTGTAAATAACAACGATCCAGACCGAGATCTTATCTTCGGCACGCATGCTGAGGATGTAATTGTTAGTCATCAATCAATACCCAACGCATTTCAGGCTGAAGTCTATAGTGTTGAACCCCTTGGTGCCGAAACAATCGTCGAATTGACGCTCGGAACGGATACATCCGGCGCGCACACGATTCTGAAAGCCTCCACAGTGCCCAACTTTGAAGCGGAAATCGGACAGCACCTCTACGTCACATTTGTTCCAGACCGGATGCATTTTTTCGATAAAAATAGTGGCAACGCTATCTTGTAGGAAGGATTTGTAATCCCGACTCCTTATGAATTGGCGACTTAAACTCTTTAATCTTATCCCAAATTTTCTAAAACGTGTCGGCTGCCAACTCTTACGCCGATTCGGGTATGACCCCGATGCATGGTTAGAAAATTTCCTCAGAGAACACAAAGGAGAGTAATACGTGAAAGGCGGAGATATAATCATTGAATGTTTGAAAGCGCAGGGAGTCTCGGCGGTTTTCGGTATGCCCGGCACCCAAAATATCCAAATCTACGATGCGCTGCTGCGACGCGGCAAAGGCACGATCGACCACTACCTTGTCCGGCATGAATACGCGGCGACACAGATGGCAGACGGTTTCGCTCGCGCAACAGGCGAAGTCGGTGTTGCTATCACCGTGCCGGGACCGGGTGCCAGCAACGCATCGACGGGGATTTTAGAGGCGTTTACCGATTGCGCACCTGTTCTCCTGATTACGGGGCAGAGCGATTCCAGTCTCTACAGCAAACATCCGAGTAAGATGTTCCACGGTTTGGATCAGATGCAGTTCTTCGAGTCGATTACCAAATACTGTGCTATCGCCCACACTGTCGCTGAAATTCCTGTGGTCATTGAAAACGCCTTTAAAGCGATGCGCACTGGGAGACCGGGACCCACCATGCTCGAATTCCCGATGGATGTCGTCACTGGAGACGGGGATGTCCGAATTCCACCACGTGTTGAGCGTCCTGAATTATCGCCTCCTGACGACGCATCCCTGAGTGCCGCAGTCGAAACCATTCGCAACGCCAAGATGCCCCTAATTTTCGCCGGTTCCGCTGTCTTTCATTCAAACGCCCGAAACGAATTGCGTCTCCTCGCCGAAAAACTGAACGCACCTGTCATTGTTACCCGTAATGCAAAAGGTGTTTTGTCGGAGGATCATCCCTTGGCATTACAAATTTGCTACGGTTACCTCGGACGCGAGGCACTCCAACGGACGGATTGTTTAATCGGTATCGGACCGCGTTTCACCTCTATTGATACCCGAAATTGGAGTCTGGAACTTCCTCAACCCTTCATCCAAATAGACGAAGATGCCGACGAGATTGGGCTGGAATATCCGTGTGATATAGGCGTCGTCGGTGATCTGAAACTGACGTTGCAAGCACTCATCGAGGACATTGCTCCGGGTGAAAACGGGTGGGATGAGACACTCGCGCACCTCCGAACAGCTTTTGACGCACAGCCACCCCTGCCCGTCATCCATGAACTACAGGATGTGCTACCACGAGATACCATTTATGCGATTGATGTCCATGCTCTCGGCTACGCTTCCTTCGCCGAATTTCCTATCTACGATCCGAGGACGTTCCTCTATCCGAACATCGGGGTCGCATTAGGACATGCGTATCCTGCGGCGATCGGCGCGAAGGTCGCTCATCCCGATCGACCTGTTATCTGTTTCAGTGGTGACGGCGGATTCCTGATGGGAGCTGTGGAAATGGCAACCGCCATGAAATACGGGATCAATGTCGTAGCGATCGTGGTAAACGATGGTGCCTTGTCAGCGATTAAAGGATCTCAACAGAAAGGGTGTGAAGGACGCACAATCGACACGGATCTGCTCAATCCGAATTTCGTCGAATTCGCGCAGTCCTTCGGTGCGTATGCCGAGCGGGTAGAGAATTTGGGAGACTTCAAGGACACTTTGAAAGACGCACTCGCTGCCGAAAAACCGGCACTTATCGAAGTGATGCTGCAGGACCGGCAAGACGATATTGTCGACGTCATCGGATGGTTGATGTCCGAACCGCTCCGAAAAACGGCTTTTTAACGCGCTTTATTCAATTTCACGGCACCAAACTTTCGCTCCTTTGGTACTCAACTAATTTTTCAAGAAGTAAAAGTTGTTCGGCTCGTTCAATTGGTTCCTCATGTAAGTGTTTGGGGGTGTAATTCATTACCAATGCCTCAAGCATCGGTTTTCTATTCTCTTCTTTCGCGCCAATGTAATAGAAGTGTTCCTTAGTTAACACATGGAATTCCGACCACAGTGTCTCAAGAAAAACATTCTCCCTGTACTGATTGCTATGCCAAGTGGATAAGATGAATTTGCCAGGAGATTGACTTAAGATCCCAAATAGGTGTTGTTCATTTTCTTCGTCCCAACTATCGAAATAATCAACGTGCCTTCCAACATAAGGCGGATCGCAGTAGACAAAATCATCTTCAGAAATTCCTTTAAGTGTTTCTCTAAAATCTTGGCAAATAAATGACCAGTTGGAATGCCTTGACATGACGTAAACATAGTCAACTTGGTTCACAATCTTTGTGATATATGCTTTGGAAAACCGCTGTGGTTTGTGCCCAAAAGGTACATTAAAACCGCCCTTGCGATTGAATCGAATCATCCCATTGAAGCAGCATCGATTTAAAAAAAGAAAATCTAACGGTTCATGTGTTTTATTAAAACGCTCTCTCACTTCGTAATAGTAATCCTGCCCATATTTTGATAGTGTTTCGCCGTGCTGTTCGAGGAAGTTTCTCACTTTCAAACCATCAATCTCTCCACTCGCGATGGCGTTATAGAAGTTAATCAAATGTGGATTGCTATCTGCAAAGATAGCGTTGCGCGGTATAATATTGAACCCAACAACCCCGGATCCCATAAAGGGTTCAACCCATGTGCCTGCAAAAGACCAATCCACAGTCCGTTTTATGAAAGGAATGAGTTTGCTTTTTATCCCTTGACATTTAATAGGTGGAATCATAACTCTCATTATTGCTTCCTTCTCAACCGCATCTTTCTCGCTTTGGGTACAATTAGCCGAACATCACCACCCCTAAAGGCAACAAAATCTTTTAGGCTTCTAATCTGCTTCGTTTTACCGTCATCTTCCGTAATGGTAATTTTACCATAGTTCATCCAATAATCATCAAACCATTCCTCACCCAAATCTGAGAACATGCCACGTCCTGAGACTATATCAGCAATTCTATTAATACTGCCGATGTTCGCCGTATTGCCACTACCACTTTTGTCGCTTGCTATCCTCCATTTTTCTGCGACGAAGAATTTGAAGTCCTTTATAACAGAAGATATCGAATGAAGTTCTTCATACCTATAAGTACGAGTCTCATCTATTTCTTCTTCACTATGTCTGCTATAGATGATTCCCAAACAGAAGTGTCCTTGGTATTGACTATAGGGGAACTGAATATTCTTTGAGCTACCTCTATTTACAAAGTATTCTCCGTGGGAACCTAATGTGAACCCATTGCAAAACTCCGGGTAATCTGGTAAGCGGTATGTCGTCTTGAAATCAACGGCGAATTTGATATGTTCGCTGTTGGCATGCACGAAAGATATGTCTGGATAGTAATTCTGATGTTCAGCTAAAACCACTCGGTATCCAATATCTTTCGCGAAACTGAGAATACGAGGAAAGAGATGTATTTCAAGAATCTTGGATATTATTTTGGTATCCGAAGAAATTGTGTAAATATTCCGACATACATCGATAAATCCGTTGATGCTCCATTGTCCATCATCTGTACTCACATGTTCGTCGAGTGATGAGACGAATCGGGTTAGCGCACGGAAAAACTCCTGCTTAATTTGCAAATCTCGGTTCATCCATAAATCCTTTCAATACTCACCGCGTGCGTTCCAGCCCGGATACTGTTCTTCTAACGCCTGAAGCGTTTGCGGTGTATAATATGGATGTCCGGCAGGTGGGAACCGAAAGACTTCGCGCTCTGCCGCTGTCAGCGTGCCGATGAATTTCGAGAACATCGGATTCCGACCTTTGTCTGTGTAGTGCCGAAAGCCTTCCCAATAGTGGTCTGCCCGTCCTAAACCGAATCCCCACGTGAAGCGTTGTCCGTCTTCCCGCAGATAATCGCTTGCTGAGTGCAACGTATAGTTGTTGAAGATACAGACGGTTCCACCTTTGCAAACAAGAGGTTCGTATTGAGAGGTATCCCGTCCGTGTTCCTTCGCGAGGAGTCTCAGCGGTGCTTGGTCTTCGTCAACATCCTCAAGGTGGACCCAAAAGCCGATTTGTCCGAATTCACGAGCACTCTCGGACTGCGGTAGCAGCGAGTTGTTGCCGTTATCAATGTGCAAATTGCTTGGATCGCTATCGACACCCGGTCCTTTAAATCCAGGATAGCGTGCAATCATACATCCAGCACGATAGTGGATATGCTCCGTTTTCAGAAATTTACGGGCGAATTCCCAAGCATCGTGGTCCACGATCGCACGTAATAAAGCCATTTCAGCGGGCGGGAATTCGGTCAAAGTCGCTCTACCCGGAGGCGGATCGTCTTTGACGTCTTCCCATGTCGGGAGTACACGGCGTTGGGCAGCCTGCATCTCCGCAAGTTGTTCACCTGAATAGTAATCGGGGACAATTAAGTAGCCTTTTGCTAAGAGTTCATCAAGTTGTGCATCGGTAAATTGCTTAGGCATGTTAACCTCCACTGGAGAAATAACGCTGGTTTGAACAGGAACAGGTTAAAAATTTTTGCTGACGAACCTTGACAGCCAGAATAAGTGGCAAAGCCCGTCAGCAAAATTGAGAACTCCCCCAGACGGACTCGAACCGCCGACACGATGGTTAACAGCCATCTGCTCTACCGACTGAGCTATGGGGGATTGCTAATATAATTATACACTGTTTCATTCGCAATTGCAAATTAAATTCATAATTTTTTACAGAGTTTTCCGAAAAGATGTTTTGCTACAAATGAAACAGACCAATGTTAATTATACACCGCCTTACCCACGATTGCAAATTGACCTTACTATCGTATTCAACACCCACATGTAACTTCCGTTCCGGTAACTCCCTGTTCACCCTCCGTTTCATAACCATCACGCTTCCACCAATCTAAACCACCCATCAACTCCTTAACCTGAAACCTCAATTTTGCCATATTCAAAGCACCTTTGGTAGAGGCATTGCAACCGATCCCATCACAGTAGATCACATACACCTTAGATGTATCGAATTCACTTGTTGTCGCCTCAGACATTGTTCGATGCGGTATACTTATCGCTGTTGGGATGTGTTCTTGGGCATACGCCTCTGGAGAACGAGCATCTATTACGACAATAGGTTCTTCGTTATTGAGAGCCTCAAAGAGATCCCAAGAATCGGTCTCGTAATTGAGTTTCGCTTGATAAAATTCAATGTGATTCATAACTTTCCCTAACTTTTTAGTTCAGTGTAACGCTTTCTTAACCATCTTTGGGTATCTAACTCTCCCTGAGAAAAACCCCAAGTAAATCCAAGAGCCATACACCCCAGGTTTCCTATACATGCGACCCAAGCGACAATGCGAAAAATAGGGATGCTTGTGTCGTATCTTGAATCAAAATAGTCATAAAGACCGCGATGGGGACCTATTGCTGCGTGTTGAGATACTATGTTCTCCCCTGTGAAATGAAAAACAAAGGCTACAGCGATAACCCACAAGTGTCCTACTGCGTATCCCAGGAAAACCCTTAGCAACAGAATTCCGAGAAACCGAAGACAGGCTATGATTCTCTGCATGAACATAGTTTCCATCCCTCTATCATTCGGTGCAAAATTGCGCGTAACATCAGGTATATATCTTAATCTCTTCAGGGTTCACAGCGACGATACGAGAAATCCGATCAAGTTCATCTTCGGAACGGTTTTTCTATAGATATAGCACTTTCTTGGACTTGCGAAACTGGCTATATCGCGGTTTCTATGAGCACATCACACCTCTGGCGTGAGGGAGGCAACTTTCAGTCATGAAATTCTCGAATCCTGAAAATCCTGATTCAGACAATTAGCGTTCCGCCTTCCACCCTTACTCCACAGAAAATACCGCAACTTCACCCGTGTCCATCCATCTCGCAACCACGCTTTTTGGCGGAATCCCTATGCCTTCATATTCAAACGGCTCCGTCCCGAAATTGGCAAATATTTCAACAGCATCCCCAAACTCAGTGCGTTGGACCTGCCTGTTATCGCGCAACCACTCAAAATTCGTCATTGCCTGCCCACCGATCTGCCGATGCAACGGCGAAAAGAACGTGTAGTGCCGCTGTATCCACGCTTTATGCTTGGTAAACTCCGCCATGTTCAGATGGTATAATGGCGGAACGTTATAAAGCAACTCTAAGAGTGCTAACATCCCAATTGCGTTCTCAAATTTGAGGCTGCCAGAGAGCCAATGGTTCGTCGTGATCACCGAATCATGAAATACAATCTGATAGAGCGGTAACCGGAATCGTGGATCATAATAGAGATACAGATAGTTCGGTTTAAGCGATACCTGTTTTATGTGAATCGCTGGAGCTTCGGGGGGCCAATATCCGCCTACGTAGTAAGGCGAGGTCTTTTCCGTCATATCTGGATCGCCCCACCCAATGACAGGCACGGTCATCCCGTGTGCGAAGTGGAGTGTCGCCGCAGCGTAGGCAGCACCGCCTTCAGAACCGACAACCATGTTGTGTGTATCCCGAATCCATGCAATACGGGCAAGTCGTGCATTCATGTCATCTAACTGCGTCGCTGAATGGGAGGGCGAATAATCGTCAAAGAGTTCACCGTAAGCATCGCAGTCGATGAACCACGTATTGAAGTCTGTCGGCATCTGTGAGACGATTCCGTTGACACGATCTTCGACATAAGGTTGTGCCACGAGGGGACTTAAGTGATATCCCTTCTTCTTAAACCCACGATTCTTCGTCCCATCCGCGTTGACAATCGCGCCTGCCTCATAAAGCGACAGGTCAAACTGAGCCGTCTCCCATGTATCCTTTTCGGTGGGGTGATGAATGCTATGATAGGAATCGTAGGGTCCGATCAGATATCCGAGTTCTCTCGCCTTCGCGACAGCAGTCGGATGCCGAAATCCGTCCTGCCATGAATCAGCACCAAGCCAGAGTCTGTCCAACCCATTCTTAGCAAACCGCTCCATGAGTTTCACAGAGAAACCGTCCCCCCACTCGTCTGGACGCCGTAGTGTATCGGGGAACGCGGCGTAAAGTAGCAGACAGTTCCGGCGGTAAATATCTATAAGCGATAGTGAGGATACGTCCTGCGAAATTAACTTTTCTATTTCGGGTCCAAGGGAAATCTCTGACCACACAGAGGCATTGTAAAATTCGGTGTTTTCAAGCTGCTCACTTAATGCCCGGCTCGCAACACGTCGGCTGTAGTTAGAGGAATAATCTGCCCGTGCCATGTCTCGGACAACGTCCTGTACCTCCGCGTCCAGTTGCGAAAAAATACGTTTTCCGATGCCTCCAACTGTCCCTTCATTGGAACCAAGACTGAGCTTTGTAGCAAACGCCTTCCAATCCGTTACATCGTATTGACTCAGGAGTTTGCCGCCCCAGAGATAGACATGCGCAGCACCAAGCAATTTTTTCGCTTTTGGAGTCTTCTCAATCTTTTCTGCGAACGAAACGAATTCACCGTTCTCAATCAACCACTTTCGATAGTGTTTGGCAGGTTCGACAGGGGATGCCGCACCTAATGAGATGCGCACCCCGTATGTTTTCCGTTCCCAATTCGGCGTGAAGGCGTGCGATACCTGCATCCCTAAGTCAGACGTTTCCGGCGCACGGAATAGAATCTGATTGTTGAAGGGATTCGTCAGAATATAGGTGAGTGTTCTTTCGCCGAGATCCAACCCCCAAAACGGCATAGAGAGACCCGCTGTTGTATTTATCCGTCCCCGATCGCACAAAAAATCTCGCCATGTGATGTCATCTTTCGGGACGTAACTCCCCTCAAAGAAAGGGAAAATGTAGCCGTGGATGGAATCGGTGTTTTCAATAACGGGCCACGTAAAATTTTGTGCCTCGTCTGTGGGCGCATCTTGAATGAATTCGATCGTTAGAGCGTCTCTTTGCGATTCAACGTGAACGCTGACGGAGTGTTCCGGGAGTTTCCAACTCACACCGTTGTCGTTATGAGAAAAATCCGTCACAGCACCCAATCCTGTCTGACCCGATGAAACCCGAACCATTAGGTCCGTCCCCGCGGGATAGACATTCATGGCAAGCGACTTCGGGACGATTTCAACATCCCAAATATCATTGCTGAAACGGAGGGTTTTATGTGTGTCACTCATACCGACAGAAGTCAACAGAAATAGCCCTATGGATAAGATGTAAAATTGCAATCTCGGCAATGGCGTTTATCCTCATTCAAAAAGTTGTGAGACCTCACAGGAGAAGCCTTCCACGACATCTTCACCCGTAAGCGTATCTTCGCGCGTGAGCACCTTGATGTCTGTCTCTGAACGATACACCGTCACCGTTTTTGCCACAGGTTCAATCACCCAGACGAGTCGGGTCCCCGCAGCGAGATAGACAAGTGCCTTTTCAACGACCCGAAACTGTGCATCTGTCGGGGAAACAACTTCAACGGCAAGGTCCGGCGGGATGGAGAACGTTTTGCGTCTGTCATCAGGCAATCTCGCTGCTGAGATAAACGCAATATCTGGCATCAACACCCGGTCGCCAATTTGGAAGCCTGTGTCTGACGTATAAACCCGACCCAGTTGATTTTCATGAACATACGGACCTAAAAATAAAACAAGGCTCATACTAATATCGCCGTGTTCGCCGGATGTCGGGGGCATGGGTATTAATTCTCCTTTCACATATTCATATCTCTCTAAATCGCTTTCAAGGAATTCCTCTACGGTCATATCGGTTTCGAGGGGCGTGAGAGATATTACAGTCTGTTCATCACTCGCTTTTAGCATACGCATCAGAATGCCTCCTGTTACCTCGACAATTCTTCCCACAACGCCCGATAGAAATTCATCACGCGGATGGGATCGGAGCTTCCCGCAATTTCCGCCAAAGTGTAACCTGTATATCCAGATGCTTTCAACGATGTAAAAAGTTCCCGCCACGGATACTCGCGTCGGTGGAGTTCCGTGATATGCACTAAACCGATCCTACCTTTCACGAGGTTGAAGTTGTTCTGAATAGAGCCGTCTTCTACTTCACCAAAATTAGAATTCCAGCAGACATAAACGTTATCGTGATCCGCAACATCAAGAATCGTGCGGATATGGGGAAGTTCAGAGGTCCCCACACCGAGGTTAGCGGCAAATTCACCACACTCGCGCAATGATAACCCGATCTGTTCCAACGTCTTTTCGACAGGCACCTCGTTCGGGAGTCCATTCGGACGCACCTTCACACCGGGGGCTCCAACATCCGCGGCGAGTTGAGAATACGCCTTCGTTCCGGCTATATTCCGACGAAGTACTGCCTGATCCGTGGCATGATAGTCATACGCGGAACCTAAACCGGCGATCTCGATCGGGGAGTCTGCGAATTGTTGTTTTACTGCCGCTCGTTCATCTGCCGAAAGATCCACTTCAACGCCGTGGGCATGCGTTGTCCGCAATTCCACGCCTGAAAATCCTGTTTCTATGCAGTTTTCGATGATTGTTGGGACATCCCAATCTTTCGCCATATTATACGTAACTAAACCAAGCTTCATACTTTAGTTTTAAGGGCTTGCAAGCTTCGCCCTCCTCCTTATTCAAAAAGTTGTGCGACGTGACACGAAAAACCTTCTACGATATCCTCACCGGTCAGTGTATCTTCGCGTGT
>JAGWBV010000088.1 GCA_021295715.1 Candidatus Poribacteria bacterium
AGTTTTATGGCAGATTTTAGAATCGGCGAGGTTACAAACCTCGCCTACCTATTTGAGGTATAAGTCTCCGAAACCGGTGCCATCGCAACTGCCAGATTAATTTCCAGCGGTTGACATGATGTGTAAAGAGTCTTTGCCCATCCAGCTCAAGCACAGGAATCAGATATTTATATTTTGTGAAGAGTCTCATATCCTTCGTAATGTCAATTTCTTCTACCGCAATAAACGATGTTTTCGCTCTGATATTCTGTAGCACTGCCTTTGCGTCGTCGCAGAGCGGACAATCCGGTTTCGTGTAGAATTGGAGTTGCATCGGTTCGGTTTTCAACTTTTTAGTTATGTGTCTCTGTTCTCTTCTACAACATTTCAACCCTACGGGTTTTTTAAAGATTTTTTAATGATGTGGAGTGCTCGCCGTACCTTACACGTGTAAAGCAAAGACAAATCATGCCTTAAATGGCAGCCTGCAACAACGGCGCAGGCGGCTCTTGAGCGAAAATCGTCAAAGGACAAACTCCGTTGTTTACCCGAAAGGTATAATTAAAAAAGTTTAGCACAAGTCGCCAAAAATCGCACTTACTTTTTACGTGAATCAACCTGGATTCTGTGATAGAATCATGTTAGACTTTACCTGATGCTTTTGGCAATCATAAGTTCCAAAGATGATACTATCTAAGGAGAAAAAACGTGAAATTGAGACTTGCACAATACGGTATTTCCCACGACCACGCTGGAGGGAAAGCCAACGTAATGAAGGAAAGTGATGAAATTGACTTCGCCGGGGTCTTTGAGCCATCACCTGAAGTCCGAGAGACTCTCGGTCAAAGCCCGGTCTACGAAGGCGTTCACTGGTTTACGTCCAAAGAAGAGATACTCGAAGATGAGACAATCGTTGGGGTGGCGGCGCAGGGGCGTGTATCGCAGAACCTCGCCTTTGCACGGGAGATTCTCGAACACGGCAAGCATGTATGGTTCGATAAACCTGCCGGTGATAACCTTGATGAATTTCAAGAGGTCTTAGACATCGCGCGAGACAAAAATCTGCTCGTTCAACTCGGTTATATGTTCCGATACAACGCGGGTTTTCAGTTCATCCTTGATTGGGCAAACGCCGGTAAACTCGGTGATATTTTTTCCGTTCGGGCGCGAATCTCATCAGGACCTTCAAGCGATGCCCATTGGCAACGTTGGGATTCACTCGGTGAGCATTCCGGTGGCATTATGTTTATCCTCGCCTGTCATCTCACCGATATTATCGTTGCATTGTTAGGACGACCCACACGGGTGACACCCTTTTCGAGGCACGATGGACATGACGTGCCGTGGTATCGTAACAATACAGCGGCTATCCTTGAATATCCGAGAGCATTGGCTATTCTTGAGTCAACGTCATTGGAGGTGGATTCGGGGAAATCGAGACGATTGGAAGTCTACGGAACACGCGGCAGCGCAATTCTTGAACCGCTTGAACCCCCAGAATTACGGTTGTGTCTTGATGAAGAGCGGGATGGGTACGCGAAAGGCTGGCAAACGGTGCCTGTGGAGCGACGACCGCGTTACGTCGAAAGCCTGCGAGCGTTTGTCGCCGATATTCGGGGCGAGAAATCCCCTGATCGTTCCCTCGACCACGAGTTCACAGTTCAGGAAACTGTGCTGCGGGCGGCAGGACTCCGACAATAATAAAGAAACCGATTTAATTTTTTGTTGACATTCTTCTTAAATTTGATTATACTTTATGTTAACTGAGCAATTGTGGGATGATAGTGTTAAGCAGGAGCACTCCCGCATCAGAGCCGTTTGTGGGCTTAGATGAATTGTCCTCGATCAGATCACAAAAAGTATTACAGTAGTTAAGGACGGATGTAAGCGATGTTAGTCATAATTAATATCTGTTTTGTCATTGTGTGTCTGTCCGTCTTGGTGGCACTGCCTTGGTATTTATCTTGGAGACGGAGAAAGATGGGACAAGTGCTGTTTCACCTCCCTACGTCGAAAAGCCACAAAGTGCTTTTGAAGCTTGTCATCCTTGTGTGGGTGGGTTTCATGCTTATGCAAATCGTGTTCCTAATCAGGGAGGGTTGGCAGTCTGCACCACAATTTTGGCCCGTGATAGTGGCACCCATGTTTTCCCTATTTCGCATGTATTCCGTAAACCGATTTGAAATCAGGGAGGCTGGCATTGTCTCTAACGGAAATTTTGTAAAGTGGGAGAAGCTTAACGCCTTTGAATGGAAGAAAGAGGCGGACTACGCATTAGGATTGGGCAAAGAGGCGTATGTGCTCGGCGTGACGAGATCGGGGGACAAGTTCCCATGGTGGCTTGAGTGGGACAAATTTCGGGCGGACCAGCGCGAGAACGCTAATAAACTCCTGTCCCAATACTTACCTAAAACCCGCTATGAATCTTCGTCTTCTATAGGGATGATGGGAACGACCGTAACAGGAAATGCCAATGGTTTGTAGTTGCCATCTGGTGCTTTGGTTGGGAATTTGTATTGGGGGTCTGTTAGAAGTTTATACACCGCAGTATCCCTAATTCTAACCAGTTCTCTGGTATTCAACTCCCATTCGATGTTGAGTGCCTCGTGTCGTCCTGGAAAATCTTGTGTCCCCAATATCGATGTCAAAGCCCAGTAGATATACTCCGTAACCATGCAACCATAGTCACAGGTTTCATCCGTATAGTGATACCAGGCTTCTGCTGGGTATCCACTCTTGGGACCATCTTTTGGCACTTGCTCGAAATATCCGCCGCGGGCGACATCCATAGACTTCGCTAAGATGGACCCCCGTACCTCCCCGAACACCTCGGGGTAAGCATTGGCATAACCATGTTGTGTAATAGGATGCAGAATTTCCTCTAATGCGCCGTCGTAGTACGAGCCATCCGGGGCATTGATTTTGCCATCGACAAGGAAATCCGGTTTGGTTTCTTCGCCATATAGATCTTGACCAAATCGGTAGCCTGCCGCTTCTACCAGATCCATTTCCAACCCCTCCATCTCCTCTTGTGTCCCCGGCATAATGATGAAGACGTTTCGGCTTACCAGGTGACTGAGAACCCGTGTGTTGTCAGGAACGCCGTCTTCGTCGTTATCGAGGTATTGTGCCAAAACGCCTGCGGCGTGAGCGAGTTTATCTTCAGGGGTCGTTGGGCTTGCGAAGATGTGAAAGCCGAAAACATTTATATATCTGTCACAGCCCACTTGTCTGAAGACAGAAAATTCGCTCGGCACCTCTACGATTTCGATTTTCGGTGTCACTTCAATGCTTCGCATGATGTTGTCGCCAATAATTTGGGATGAAGCAAGCCCCATTAAAACCAGTAGGATACCAGCGGTCATAATTTCCCTTTTTTCCAAACTTACGCTTTTGAGACTGCTGCCTAAGTGGATAATCCAATGACACTAAAACTCAAAGGACGAGACCCTAAAAATCACTCTTATGCGAATCGGACGCCTAACTTTACATTCTCACCCGGATGTGTTGCGATCTTCGGATACTCGTCCAATAGATCGTCAAAATCGACAACAGGATAAATAACAGGCTCAGACTTCAGACTGCCATCGCAAAGGAGCCGCCAGCTGATTTCAAAGAGTCTGCCTTCATTCCAATTAGGGTATTCGGGATTCGGTTCGCTACAGGCGCGTGAGAAGACAATAGTAGGGCGATTGAAATGCGCTTCAGCACCGAGATCTAATCCCGATGGATAGATACCGGGCCACGCGCCAGCGACAACTGTTCCGAGATACGTCACACCGCGGATAGCGGCTTGTAGTGCCGTATGATGACCACTATATTCGATACAAACATCGGCACCGCGCTTGCCAGTAGCTTTTTTTATCTCCAAACCGGCATCATCTGTTGTAGGGTCAATGACCATATCAGCACCACATTCGAGTGCTACATTGCGGCGCAATTCGAGCGGATCGACCCCAATTACAGGATAGGCACCCGCCAATTTGGCGAGTTGCAGTGCCATCAATCCGATCCCACCCATTCCAAAGACTGCCACCGCGTCCCCAATGCGGATATGACCATCGCGCACCGCACCCAAGGCGAAATCTGTTGGATCTAGACAGACGGCTGCCTGCCAAGGCACACCATCAGGAAGTTTCCGGACACCTGCCGCGGACCAAACATTTTCTTCGCGAAAGGAGCTGTGCCGAAAAACCCGCTCTCCGACCTCAAATTCGGTAACGTCCGCGCCAATCTCAGTCACCTCGCCGACACACATGTTCCCCAGTCCAGAAGGATAGCTCACCATCCCGCCGGAACCGTCTGCTCGAAATATTTTATATTCGCCATCGTAGCCACCGCGCGGACCTGCATACCCCTTATATGATGCCATCTCTGAGCCGTGTTTGGCGGCACCAAACTGGCTCTTTACTCGAATTTCGTTCGCTTGCAAGGGTTGGCTTTCATATTCTCGGAAAGCGACCTGTTCTTGTGCGGGGGCAATGAGTTCTCTTAACATACTGGCTATTTTCCTTTTTTTAATTTACCTTGCGCGGAAACGACGTGGAATTTAAGTATAACACGATTTTTTCTGGAGTTGAAGAGATACCCAAGCAAAAGCCCTTCCACTTCGTTTCAGGCTTGGTGTTCGATTTTAGTCGGCGATTGCTTGGTAACTGAGGATGCGAATTTTCTCTCCGAGATCCAAGCCACCGCTGGGATGCAATTGGCACAAAAAGATGCCAATCATCTGTTCTTGAGGGTCAATGAAAAAGTTGGTAAAGAAGAAACCACCCCAACCAAATGTCCCGACTGAGCCGATCTCATTGAGGTCTGATTTGTCTCGGACAATACTAAAGCCTAAACCGAATCCGAAGTCAACATCCGTATTTGCGAGTTGATTTGAAGTCATCAATTCAACGGTTTTTCGGCTCAACAATCGGACACCGTTCAGTTCTCCACCGTTCAGCATCATCTGCGCAAAGCGGACGTAATCAGGAGCAGTGGAGACCAATCCGCCACCACCGGAGAAATAGGTTCGCGGACCCTTGTAAGGATAGTCGGTTGAATAGATCAGTGAACCGTCCACTGTCGGTTCTTGGGACTTTCGCGCGATGGGTCCATCTTTGGTTCGCTCATACACTGTTGCGATCCGCTGGCGTTTTGTTTCAGGGATAAAAAAATGTGTGTCGTTCATGCCGAGTGGTTTGAAAATACGCTCGGAGAAAAAATCATTGAGCGACATCCCTGACACGACTTCAACGAGGTAACCGAGCAAATCTATTGACAGCCCGTACTCGAATTCGGCACCCGGTTGATGTAACAACGGAATAGTTGCCAGTACTTTCATTTTCTCTTCAAGCGTGCTCTCATCTTGAAGAAGCCCGTGGGTGATATCCGCAGCAGTGTATTGCGGACCTAAACGCTCATTCCAGTGATAGGTTAGACCGTCGGTGTGGGTGAGCAGATTCCAAATTGTAATTTGCCGTGTTGCTGGGACAGGTTGAGCCGAATCTTCGGCATCTTCCGGTGGCAACACGTGCATCTCCTTGAAAGCGGGAATGAACCTTGAGACCGGCTCATTCAACCGAAAATGTCCCTCTTCATAGAGCATCATCACAGCGACACTCGTGATTGGTTTCGTCATCGACGCAATACGAAAAATGGTGTCGGGTGTCATCGGCTTTTCTGCCTCGACATCCATCATACCGTAAGTGCCGAGATGAGCGATCTTTCCGTGCCGGGCAAGCAATGTAACGCCGCCAGCGATTTTTTGCTGCGCGACGTGTGTTTCCATGACTTTATCAATCCTTGCGAGCCTTTCGGTAGAAAGTCCAACTGCTTCAGGCTCTACCATAGGGAGTTCGTGACTGAAGACAGATGCCGTTAGAACCAACAAGAACGAGATATGTACTAAAATCCTATTCGTTTTTTTCATATAAATTACTCTGTAACGCTGATGTCACACCGAGTGTGCCTGCTACTTTTAAGCCAGAATGTCTTGGACGACATGTCCGTGGACATCGGTGAGACGGAAATCCCGTCCTTGGAAACGGTAGACCAGTTTTTCGTGGTTAATCCCGAACAGATGCAGCATGGTGGCATGGAAGTCGTGGACATGCACGATATTTTCAACGGAATTATATCCCAACTCATCGGTGTTACCGTAACTGATACCACCTTTGATGCCGCCGCCAGCCATCCACATCGAGAATCCCTTGATGTGGTGGTCGCGCCCGGTACCTTGTGCCATGGGTGTCCGACCAAACTCGCCGCCCCAAATCACTAAGGTATCCTCCAACATACCGCGCTGCTTCAAATCATTGACGAGTGCAGCGGTTGCCTTATCAACATAGCCTGAGGTCGTCTTGATGGCGTTTTCAATGCCACCGTGATGATCCCAACCGCGATGGTAGAGTTGGATAAACCGCACACCGCGTTCGGCTAATCGTCGTGCGAGGAGACAATTTGCAGCATAAGATCCGTCGCCGGGTTCTGCGCCGTAGGCATCCAGAACGTGCTGCGGTTCTTTCGAGATATCCGTCAATTCTGGAACACTCGTCTGCATTCGGAATGCCATTTCATACTGACTAATCCGCGTCGAGATCGCAGGATCCTCTACGGTTTCGTCGAGCATACCGTTCAAGGTTTGGACGGCATCCACAACGTCCCGTTGCTGTTCTGTGTTGACACCACCAGGGTTCGTGACGTAGTGGACGGGATCGCCAGTTGAGTGGAACTGAACACCTTGAAACTGACCTGGAAGGAATCCACTATGCCATTGCCGCGTTGCAATCGGCTGGTCCTGTCCACCACCAGAAGAGGTGAGGACGACGTACCCCGGCAGATTTTCATTCTCACTACCAAGTCCATAGAGCAACCACGACCCCATGCTCGGTCTGCCAGCGATCGCAGTGCCAGTGTTCATGAAGGTGTGTGCCGGATCGTGATTAATCTGCTCAGTTTTCAGGGAGCGGACGATGCAAATATCGTCGGCAAGGCTTCCGATATGCGGAAACGCTGCACTCATCTCCTGCCCCGACGCTCCATACTTTTTGAATTCATGCGTTGGACCGAGGCATTTGAGTGAATCCGCTTGTCCTTGGAGTTGAGCGATCGGTTGCCCTTCTGTGAAAGACTTCGGCATTGGTTGCCCGTCAAGTTCCGCCAGTTTCGGTTTGTAGTCCAAAGTCTCTAAGTGCGAAGGACCGCCCGCCATGCAGAGATGAATAATACGTTTCGCTTTCGGCGGCACATGCGGTGTGGTAACAATCCCCTGCCACCGCTCTACCTCTGGCGCAGCATTGATAAGCGAGGGTGTCAGTAAGGATGCGAGTGCGAGTGATCCGACACCCCGCACAGTTTTCCCCAGAAATGTTCGCCGTGTAAGACGAAGATCGGTTTCTTCATGAATATCTATAGCCATACCTATACCTCCTGTTCGTTGTTTTGTAATTTCTTAACATGGATGCTTTGCAAGCGCGATCACACTAAAAAATTCCCCTAATTTGATGGAGTTTAGGTTTTCGACGGAACAGTCAACGCGTCATTGACAGCATGAGTGAAAGTCTCTGTTGCCCATTGGTCGAGATCTTTCCCGCTGGCTTCAGCAGCCTTTGCAATGGCCACGTGGACATCGGGAGGAATCTGTAACCTCAGATTTCCGGAATACGGTTTTTGTGGCGATTTATTTAGTCTCTCACACGTTTCCAGATAATCGTCTACGGCTTCTTCAAAAGCCTCTTGAAGTTCAGGGACAGTGTCCGCGTGAAACCCAACAATGTCGGTAATTCCTGCAATATGTCCAACAAGACATCTATCTTCTTCGCTGTACTCAATATGGGCACTATAACCCTTGTACTTCATGGAATTATTCCTGCCTCCTCCAGAAAATGCCTCACATCCCTCACTTGGTAAGAACGTGCTTCTTTTTGCTTATGGGGATGGTGAAACGTTGCGGTAACGCCATTCAATTCAAACCTCACTCTGGATCCTCTTCCCTCAACGGATTTTGCCCCACATGCCATTAAGAGAGACTCTATCTGCCGCCATTTTAACGTTGCCGGGATCGGTGTTCTGAAAATAGCGTTTAAAGTTCTCTCATGTCGCTTATTCATTATCGTCTAACTTTAATATCGCATAATCGTTTCATGCAAATTCAATATTACCCGTGCCACAGAAGTCCACGCCGCCAATTCGTCAGGTTCAGCGTCCTCTGTTAGAGGGGCTTCACCCGTTGCCACGAGAGTACTGGCAGCATCAAGGTTAGCAGTATATTCGGCGTGGTGCTTTTCGTAGAGATTTTTTATAATCTCTAATTCCTTTGGCTGTGGCATTCGAGACAG
Source organism: Candidatus Poribacteria bacterium (assembly GCA_021295715.1). NCBI lineage: Bacteria > Candidatus Poribacteria > Candidatus Poribacteria bacterium. Next base: position 8,304 of record JAGWBV010000088.1, read on the forward strand.
TGTCCATTGGTATGCCCAATTGATACGCTCAGCGACGGATTCACCCCCCTCTTGAATAATCCGTGCCGCAAAGACGCGCGCCGCCTCAACATAGCTTGGATCGTTGAGTAGCGTCAAGGCTTGCATTGGCGTATTAGATGTGGCTCGCTCAGCGGTACACTCCTGACGGCTCGGCGCGTCAAACGCCATCATACTCGGATGCAAGAAGGTGCGCTGCCAATGCGTATAAAGCCCACGACGATATTGGTTTTCTCCCTCGTCGTGCACATAAACCCGCTTCGGGAAATTCAAGTTCGAGTAGTAACCCACCGGCTGGTAAGGTCTCACACTCGGACCACCGATTTTTGGGATAAGAAGTCCACTCAGCAACAATGCGTTATCACGAACTACCTCTGCATCCAGTCTCCAGCGTGATTGGCGTGCCAGCAAGCGATTGTAAGCGTCCTTCTCCTCCAATATCTCGTTTGATTTCGAGGATTGACGATAAGTGTTTGAGGTAACGATAAGTTTTACGATGTGCTTAACATTCCAACCGCTCTCCACAAATTCGACAGCGAGCCAGTCAAGCAGTTCAGGATGCGTCGGCGATTCGCCTTGTGCACCGAGGTCATCCAAGACGCGGGATAACCCAGTCCCGAAGTAGAGTGCCCAAAGTCGGTTCACGAACGTACGAGAAGTTAGCGGGTTGTCCATTGACGCTATCCACCATGCAAGCTCCAAACGGGTGGGTCGGCGGTTTTTGATACCGAGATCACCAAGGAAAGTCGGGACCATCGGTTCGACGATCTCGCCTGAATCGTCCAGCCAGTTACCCCTCGGTAGCACGCGTGTCGTTCGAGGTAGTGTAGATTCAGTGGTAAGTGAGTAAGGAATTTGCGTTTCGATTTCACCTTTCTGCTTCTGTAGGTCTGCAATCTGATTCCGGATACCATCAAGCGCAGGTGTGATACGGCGATACTCCGCGGCGATCTGCTCACGCTGATGTGTCGTCCTGACAGACGCATCGACCTGAATTGCTGCAATAACCTGTTCCGTATGTGCATGCTTCACCGCCGAGCCGCGAGTCGTTGCCATACCAGCAACATCCCAATAAGCAGTGCCGCCAAACTGGACGAAAGCGATACCGTTCAGAACACTCCCCGGTTCCAATCCAACGTCCGCTGGGTCTACTTCGAGACGGACCCATTCACCGACTGCAGGTAGAGGTCCCATCGGCTTGTGAGCGGGTGTATCGCTTCCAATCTCACCGAAGTTAATTTTGTCTTCACCCCAAAACGCCCGGTGATCCCAATTTCCATCGTTCCACTGGAGCATAACAGTTTCTGGCGGTGATTCGGGATCAATCCAGACATAAGCAAAGAGTCTGTCATCCTCTGCTAAAGTGAACTTTCGATTCGCGCCACGGAAGGCATGTTGGACTGTCTTTCCTGCTTCCGCTGCCTGTTTTCGTGAGTATAATTTACTGAAAACAGGTGCTTCATTTTTACCGACAAATTTCCATGTGCCCTCGGTTCTACCACCGTTTGCCTGAGCATCGTCTATCCACGCGAAGTCGGTCAGTTCTGTTGAGTCAAGAAGCGAGAGAACTTCGTTTTCCCACTCCGTCTGTTTCGCTTCCAATCCGGGCGATGACGCTTTGAACACCCGCTCCAATTTTGTCAATTCGTCGTCAATATCTTGCAATGCTGATTCTTGTGCGGGTGTCGGTAGCATTACGACGGGTTCCCACTTACTTCTACCGGGATATACCCCCGGTCCCTTGACATCAGCGAAAAACGCGGCGAAACTGTAAAAATCCTTCGCGGTGTATGGATCAAACTTGTGGTCGTGACATTGGGCACAACCGAGCGTTGCACCTAACCAGACGGATGCAGTCGTTCGGACTCTGTCTGCGGCATAGATTGCGAGATACTCTTTCGCCTGCGCGCCTCCTTCTGAGGTGGTCTGATTCAAACGGTTATAACCGGCAGCGACCTTTTGCGCTGGTGTTGGATCCGGCAGGAGATCGCCTGCGAGGTTTTCGACCGTAAATTGATCAAACGGCATGTTGTTGTTAAACGCTTTTATCACATAGTCACGATAGGGCCAGATGCTCACGTTTTCGTCAGCATGGTAACCGCTCGTATCCGCATAGCGCACCAGATCGAGCCAGTACATTGCCATTCGCTCGCCATATTGAGATTCAGACAGAAGCCTGTTGACAAGTGTCTCATAGGCATTGGTGTTCTCATCTCTTAAGAATTGCTCTACTTCAGCGGGTGTAGGCAGCAATCCAGTGAGATCGAAACTCAAACGACGGATAAGTGTTCGTTTATCCGCTTCCGTTGACGGAGTGAGACCCTCTGCCTCTAATCTCCGAAGTATGAAGGCATCAACGGGGTTGCGGATCCATGTAGTGTTTTCGATGGTGGGTGGTTCAACCCGTTCAGGGGGACTGTAAACCCAGTGTTCTTCCCACTCTGCCCCTTCAGTAATCCACTGGATGAGTGTATCGATCTCATCTTGTGTCGGCTGCCGATTGGAGATCTGCGGTGGCATCCGTTGGTCAATGTCTTCGTGTGTTATGCGTAGGACCAATTCGCTGTTTTCCGGTTCACCGGGCACGATAATCGGATATCCGCTTGGTGCAGAGAAGGCACCCTCCTTTGTATCAAGCCGCAGATTGGCTTGCCGGACCGCGGGATCGGGACCGTGGCATGCATAGCATTTATCCGACAATATCGGTCGAATATCACGGTCGAATTGAAGCTTCTCGGCATAGACAGGTTGTAGCGCGATAGCGAGTCCCAATAGGAGTATTATAAGACTCGCACAACAGGTGCGAAAGCCTATCGTAGTACCTAAACGTGATAGCAATGTCTGTGGCATTATAGAATCTTTCCTCCATTTCTTCTGTGCAGGCGAGGTCCGCTCGCAACGGGAACGTGAGTTTTACCATCCTCGAAGTTGTTCAGTAGTATATCATTAAAGTGAAATATGTGCAAGCAATCCCGCGAACAGCAGATTCCATTTTCACGAATATTATTTTAATTTTAATTATACTTTAGAGTATAATATTGGGAATAACTGGAGACATGGAAATGGCTAAAATTATTACAGAACATCGGATTGGGAAAAATGGCACAATCCGTGTTGGATGTTCAGCTGTTATTTTCGATCAGCATCGCGAAAAAATTCTACTAACAAGACGCGAGGATAATAACCAATGGTGTTTGCCAAGTGGTGGGATGGAACCTGGAGAAAGTGCAAGTGAGGCGTGTATACGAGAGGTTGAAGAGGAAACAGGTTTACAGGTTGCAATAAAACGCTTAATCGGCATTTACACAACCCCGCACGAGTTAATCGTGTATCGAGACGGGAACAAAATCCAGTTGGTGGCTTTATGCTTTGAAGCAGAAATTGTGGATGGTGAACTCCGGCTGAGTTGCGAAACAACCGAATATGGGTTCTTTTCCTATCAGGAAATACAGGAATTAGATTTGCTTTTGAACCATACGCAACGTATCAAAGATGCATATAGTGGAGAAATGACGACTTTTATCAGATGACAGATTTTTTAGATAGAAGCATCTAAATTTGGAGAGTACAACTTAATTGGACATGATCGGGCGATATGGGTCAATAAATCTGTTATTCTCATCTTTCCGGCGTGGCGGGGGTAATGCGTCTGCTTTTACGCGCAGTTTTGAGAGTGCGTCGGCATAGGCAGATGCGTCGATTAAGTTGTTGCGTTCATCCGGGTCCTTAGCAAGATCAAAAAGTTGTTCGGGCCACCCCTTGTCGTTATTGAATCGAAAATACTTTAAATTCCCCTCTTTGACCATCACAGACGGTCCGTTTTGGGCACGCCACAGTTCACTATAAACGGTATCATGCCAGTCGGTGGTATTTCCATCAATCAGCGGCACAAGAGAACGTCCGTCAAGTTCATCGGGGGCAGGGATATCTACTAACTCACACACAGTTGGAAACAGATCGACTAAGGAGACATTCTGCTCAATGATTTTCGGCTCTTTCCCAAACCGTTTCGGATACCAGATCGAAAGCGGCACCCGTGCTGAAGCCTCAAAGTAGCTCTGTTTTTCCCAAAGCCCCTTTGTGCCAAGCATCTCGCCATGGTCAGAGAGGAAAACGATGATAAAATCGTCTAAGACGTTCAAATGTTCCAATTTCTCAATAACTCGATTGAACTGGGCATCCATCCACTCAATCATCCCGTAGTATGCCGCGGTTGCTCGGTGCGCCTGACGGTAGGTAACATCTTCACCGACTTGAACCCTGAAAAAGTCATCGTATCCAAACTGCTCGTTTGGTTCTTCGACGATCGGTTCCACCCGTTGCATGTAGTAGTTAAACAGATCCATAGGACACTGATACGGATAATGTGGTGCTATGAGACTTACTGCCATACAGAGCGGATTTGATCTCGGACGGTCGTAAGGGGCATCAACAAAATATTC
>JAGWBV010000089.1 GCA_021295715.1 Candidatus Poribacteria bacterium
TCAAGAATGGGATCTGTATAATCTTCAATAACTTCTTTCATTTCAAATGTCTCAATGTAGACTTTCAGTTTATTTTTTATATAATATACCATGAAGTACTGTTTCTTTCAAATCAAATTCTGTACCTATTGGTGTCCAACTATCTCAGTTCAGGTCCCGGATTCCGATTCCATTTGGTCGGTTCAACGTCGCCTTTACAGACTGGTGCGAGTTCGGCAATACGCGCCCATTCTGTGTCCGACCAAGCGAGGCTCTGCCGGAGTCTACCGATATGTGCCTGCATTTCCGCGGGTAACAACGCAAAAAATGGATGATACCAGAGCGTAATTACGGTCCGCCGTTCATTTGATTGATTGCCATGTGAAGCGTGTAGGAGGCGAGAATCACCGATAACCAAGTCTCCTGCTTTCACGGGTATGTCGATCTCACCCTGAACGCGCTGATACGCCGGATGATCAGGATCCTCCACGCGTTGTAATGACGCTCCATGGGCATTGGGTAGTATATCATGCAGTGGGTGCCGATTCAGATGCGATCCCTTGACCACACGGAGGCACCCGTTATACGGCGTTGTGTCAACCAAATAGTACATGAGGAACAGTTGTTGCGGCAATGCCGTGTAGCTGCACGGGTCGTTCCAACCCCACCAGTCTTGATGCCAAAATAGAGCCGGACTTTGTGGCGGTTTACTGATGACATACCCCGACGACCATTTCGGTCTCAAAAATCCCAAAGCGTCAAGAGCCTGTAATGTCCGTGGGTAAACGACGAGTTCAGCGAACAGTGGATGCATATACACACTAATCATGCTACCAGAGGAGCGATGGGCAGCACGTTCATCTTCCGTTTGTGCATCAAGCAGTTCATCGGTTACTGTCCGAAGTTGCGTAAGCATCTCTTCTTTCAAGACATCCTCAACGACACAGTAACCGTCAGCGATCAATTGATCGTATTTTTCTTTCGGTTTTTCGACTTTCATAACACCAACCTTTGATAATCTCTAATATTCTAACTGGAAGGAACCCAGTGTCTGCTGTTGCTATTACTTTTTCGCCACTACAGAAAATCCATCGTCTTCTGGCTGGAAGTCTTCTATCCGACGTTTCTTGTAGAAATGGTAATCCGTAAATCCTGCCGCTACAAGACAGTCTTTGAGTTCGTCAGAAGAGAGGCACTTAACAAAATAGTCACACTTATACTGTTTCTGTGTTTCTAAATCTATTTTAAGCCAAATGCATTTCGTCCCATCGTTACTTTCGTCATATTCTTGATTTTGCAAGACAAACACGTTTTCTTTAATTTCACTCCAAGTCGCCTGCGGGAATCGCTGTTTTTTGATTGATTGATTTGCATGAACAAAATAGAGCCTACCATCAGGCGTGAGTGCTTTATGGATTCGCTTTAAGAGCGACACCAATCCCTCTTTGGAACGATAAAAAAATGAGCCCTCGAAGAAAATAACAGAAAACTTTTCTTCAAAACGCATTTCATTGTAATCACCAAGAATAAATTCAATTTCTAAATTCTCGGTTTGTGTGATCTTTTGTGCTTCAGCAAGAAAGTTCGGGGACAGGTCCATGCCGACAACATGATAGCCGTGCTGTGCGAATGCGCGCGAATAACTTCCTATGCCGCAACCCGCTTCTAATATTATGTCATTTTTAGATAGCCGTAGCACCTCTTCATAGAAATGGAAGTGTTTTTTTACAAATTCCGGTGCCTCGAAATTGTAACTGGCATGTTCAAGATACCATCCATCATATACCTCATGCCCAAAATCAGTTTTAATCAATTCACAAGGGAGATCGTGCATTTTCTCTCCTAAGATGTGTGTTAGTAAGTTTTTAGTGCGTCAGAAATTTTAGAAAGGTTTACTTGTGACAAACAACTATGGAATACAGTTGAATAGTTAGGTGAAGGACAGCGCAGTCGTTGTGGTGTGCATTTTGCGTTACTGATTAAATCACATTCACAGACAGATGTCAAGCGAATTTCAGTACATTCCCCAAAATTGAAACCATTTCTCCTAAGCCAAATGCTCCTGACCTTGACTTTTTTCCCAGATGTGCTATCATTGCATCTATGGTAATTAAATCAATCAAATTGTAAGCCGATAGGAGGAGAAAATGCCGAACACTGTAAGCCGACAAATTCGCCTTAAGAATCGAATCGTCGGTATGCCCAAAGAAAGTGATTTTGAAATCGTTGAGGCGACGCTCCCTGAACCCACAGCAGGAGAGGTGTTAGTTGAAAACCTTTACACGTCAGTAGACCCGTATATGCGCGGTGGTATGCGGTCGGCTGAACTCGGTAAACCTTTAGAAGGTAGGTGCGCCGGTCGGATAGTGGAATCGAACAGTGACAAGTTTCAAGTTGGAGATTATGTGACGGGTATGCAGGGGTGGCGGGACCACTACGTCGCGTCGGCAGAAAGCGTGACCGCCGTCGATCTGACGATTGCACCGCTCCAGTCGTTTTTGGGTGCTGTCGGTATGCCTGGACGGACCGCCTACTTCGGGTTTCTGGAGATAGGTCAACCCAAGGCAGGGGAAACGGTTTTTGTCTCCGCAGCAGCAGGCGCGGTGGGTTCGATTGTATGCCAGATTGCCAAAATCAAAGAGTGCCGAGTTGTGGCGAGTGCGGGTTCCGACCAGAAAGTCGCATGGCTGCTGGAAACAGCAGGTGTTGACGCGGCTTTTAACTATAAAAATGTTGATGACTTAGAGGCAGAACTCAGAAAACACTGTCCGGATGGACTTGACATCTACTTTGAAAACGTCGGAGGTAGACATCTACAAGCCGCGCTCGCAGTAATGAATATGCACGGACGTATCCCACTGTGCGGTATGATCTCCCAATACAACGATATTGAACCGACCCCAGGTCCGACAAACCTCAGCTCTGCCATCGGTAAACGGATTAGATTACAAGGGTTTATTGTCACTGACTTCATGGAGCGCAACCCTGAATTCTACAGTGATATGCGGCAGTGGATATCCGAAGGCAAGATACAGTGGGAAGAAACAATTGTAGAAGGGTTAGAGAATGCACCAAAGGCGTTCATCGCGCTTTTCACAGGTGTAAAACTCGGTAAGATAGTTGTCAAAGTTTAGCGATTTGTTGAGGGTGCCTTGGCAAAATGGCAGTCAGCGGTCAGCACAGAGATTTCCACTAAACGAGAATTTCTTAACTGATGGCTGATAGCCGATAGCCGATAGCCGTAAAAAAAGGAGTTCATAATGGGAACCAGAACAGCACGTGCTACCGTGATGAGTGGCAAAGATTTTGAAATCCGAGAGTACCCGATCGTTGATCCTGCTCCCGGTACAGTCCTCGTCCGTCAGGAGTTAGGTGGTATTTGTGGTACCGACCTTCACAACTGGGAATTTCAACGTATCAATCACGACATTATCCTTGGACACGAGAACGTCGGTGTGATTGAAACTTTAGGAGAAGGGGTTGAGACAGACTACCTCGGCAACCCGGTGAAAGAGGGGGATAGGATCGCACTTTCTCCAAGCGGGGGGCTCGGCTTCTCTCCGTCGGAAGAAGCACCATATCTGCGCGGCGGTTTCAGTGAGTACATCTACCTTTCAAACCCGTCGACAAATATGTTTATTAAAACCGATCTGCCACCGGAAATTGCTGTGCTCGCGGAACCTGCCTCGTGTGCTGCACACTGTGTGTCACGCGGCAAAATCGAGTTCGGGGACACGGTTGTAATTCAAGGAACCGGTCCCATCGGTTTGCTTGCGCTTAATTGGGCAAGAGTCTCTGGTGCCGGTAGACTGATCGTCGTCGGTGGACCTCCAGGAAGGCTTGAGATGGCGAAGAGGTTAGGCGCGGATCTTACGATTGATATCGCCGAAGTGCCGGATCCGGAAGAACGGAAACGGATTGTCCGAGAAAACACACCACAAGGCAACGGTGCAGATGTCGTCTACGAATGCACTGGTTTCCTCGCCGCTATTCCCGAAGGTTTGGACTATATCAGGCATAGCGGAGCCTATGTTGTATATGGACACTTTGTAGATGTTGGTTCTTTTGATTGTAATCCGAATCAGATGTTAATGCGTAAGAACCTCCGACTGGAAGCCGGGTGGGGATTTGAGAGGAAGCATTTTATCCGTGCTATACCGATGCTTGAGAAACATGCTTCACTCTTTGAAGGTTTTGTCAGCCACGTTCTGCCCTTAGAAGATGTGTCTAAAGGGTTCGACGCGCTGCACGGCAGTTACCACTTGGACGGAAAGGACGCGATTAAGATCGCTGTCGAAGGTGGTGTTGCCTAAAACATCGGACCGTTCACTGAGACATAGGCGCGGTTGAAACCGCGCCTATGACTTTTTCAGGCAATTGCTTCTTCTTCAACATCTTTCAGAAAGACGCGGGCATTGTTCTGCAGAGCTGACCTGTGAACAGCCGCCTCAAAAAGCAATTCGTTCCATGCCGCTTCACCATCTGCAGGAAACGGTGTATCGGCGTGCATTGCCTTAATCACACCATCAGCCATCCGTTTAAACGACTCCGGCATCTCTGGGCTGTCTGCCTCAGCTTCCCAGACTTCCTCTATTTCGGAACTATTCGCTTTTCGGCGGGAGTAAGAGCCTTCCAATCCTTTTGCCTCCGCATAAAATTCATCACCAAGGACCTTAACTCGAAGGGGGTGATCGTCGTAGCCCCACAAGTTTGTGCCGCTCAGGGAACCGATGACACCATTCTCCCAGCCGATATGAATTAAACGGCCCCAACCTCCAGCTTCGTTCGGATTTCCGACAACACTCACCCATTCCGGTCTGCCTACGGTCCAGAGAATCTGATCGATGACATGTGACCAACAGTTGAAATGGGCGCGGGCGTGTACCATCCGGATCTCACCCAACCGATTTTCGGCAACATCATCGTGGAGTTTACGGAAATGGTGCATAAATCGGTAGTTGAAATCGATGCCGAACTTAAGATTAGAGTCGCGCCATGTTGCAATAGCGGGTGCTGCGATTCGGAGGTCTTCTTCACGCAACCGAGCTTGTCCTTCCAATCCACAGAGGGGTTTCTCTGTGAATACATTTCGTCCTGCTTCGAGCAATTGCCGCAACGGTGGGATACGCCGGGTCTCATTGACAATGAGAAGCATGAGTTCCGCGTCACAGTTTGCTAAGAGGTCCTCAATTGTTGAATACCCGGGAACACCGAATTGTTCCGCTGCCTTCGCGAGGAGTTCTGGGTCCATATCGCACACCGCGACCACTTCCGCGTCCCGATGGCTGTGGAAGTTCCCGCCGTGCATCAACCCCATACCTCTACCGCTAATAAGTGCACATTTTTGCATAACTAAATCCTTTCTGTTCACCAATCCTTCGATTTAAGGTTTGCCCATGTTGTCGCTAACTTCCCTTCAGGTTGGACGGCAAGACCGTGCGGATCAAAATTTTCCGCGAAGATCTCTTCTTCATGTTCAGGCGTAGCAACGATCACATTATCAACACCATAAATACCAAATTTCCAGCAATCAAAACTAATGTTTCCTGACTTGTAAGTGTCGTCCTTGATTTCCCACTCAGCGACCTGTATCTTTTTTTTCTCAGTGACATCCCATATATGAATGGTCACCCGCTTTTCCTGCGTCATTAACGCTGCTTTGAGTATAAAGTGGTCAGATGTCGCATTGTAATTAGACGATGCTGGCCCACCCTTCGCTGGAAAAGGTTGCCAAGCATTAACAGGTCCATCTTTATTCGTTGTTACTTTGACACTGTTGCGCCCCCACCAGCGCATCCAATAAGAACCATCTGGTGTCTGTCGGAGTGCTCCGCCACCATCACCCTGTCCACTCCATTCAATGATGAACCATTCGTAATAGATGATGACATCGCTGAAAACTGCTAAAGACCGGAGGCTCACGTAGTCTCCACCAGATTTCTTCTGGTTTAAGTAGAGGATACCGTCTTTCGGATAGACAAATTTGGGATGACCCGTTTGCCATTTAGAAGTTAAATCCAGTTCGCCCTCAAAATCTTCCTGCAACAAGATTTCCCCTGCCGTATCAGAGGCACCAAAAACAAGTATCGTCAGAATCAAGGCACATCCAATTAGGTGCGTCATTCTTTAAACTCCTTTGTTACGATCCATCAGAATTACTGAGACGAGGCGAAATTCACTGACCTAAGTGATGTTAAAACTAATCAGGGCAGTATACCAGACAGGATAAAATACCTCAAGAAAAAACGTCGCTATAGACATACTAAAATAGGTTTGATGTGTCCCGATTTCTCTTGCCACTTCTCTCCTAACCTGCTATACTCTGATACCGTATTCTACGCTTGAAATAACGATCTTCTGAATAGCAAGTTTTCGAGGAGAGCTCACAGCCAATGGACCCAGCAATCACAATTGACGACCTTCATAAACATATCGGAAATGCGCGTGAATTGCGAGAATATCTCTCAGCAGATCCACACCGTCCACGTTATCATCTACTCCCTCCTGATGGGTTTTTTAACGATGCAAACTGCACCATTTTTTGGAATGGACGATACCATGTCTTTTATCTTGGACGAATGCCAAATCCAAATGCAGACGAGTGGCTGCCAGTGCTCGATCACTCCTCCAGTTGCGATTTGGTGCATTGGATACACCATCCACCGGCAATAAAACCTGCTACTGACGGGTCAATGCCACGCGGCATATACAGCGGAGATGCTATTGAAAACGCACCGCTTCCAACCTTTATCTATCACGTGCCGAATCAAGGAACCTGCATCGCAACCAGCGATGACGACGATTTGATTCACTGGAACCCTTCACCCGCAAACCCGGTCATTCCGATGCCAGATGAGCCGCAAGAGTACCACGTTTTTGATCCGTGTGCATGGTATGAAAATGGTACCTATTATGCACTCATAGGCAACAAAAACAGTCGACCGGGATACGAAGGCGACGCGACCAGTCTTTTCCGTTCGGACGACTGCATCCAGTGGGAGTACCTCGGTCCGTTCTACACATCTTCGCGACGTTGGACGGATGAGGTAGAAGATTGTGCCTGTCCCGATTTCTTTCCGCTTGGTGATAAATATATGCTCCTGATGCACGGGCATCGTCCTTACGGTATGGCACATTATTACCTCGGACGTTACGAAGATGAGCAGTTCTATCCTGAAACATATGGGCGGATGAACTGGCAAGGCGGACAACTCTCTGGACCCGAAACGCTTCTTGACGATAAGGGGCGACGTATCTTTTTCGGTTGGATTCGCGAAGCCCGTCCGTGGGAGAAATACGGTTGGGCTTCTGTGATGACGTTGCCGCGGATCCTATCGTTGCGTGAAGACGAAAGTCTTTGTATCGAACCCGTTCCAGAACTCGAAAAACTCCGCACTCAGCATCACCACCGAGATAAAACCCGACTTGAGGCAGATACGGAGATCGATCTTGAAGATGTAAACGGCGATTGTCTTGAAATACTGGTCGAAATTGATCCAAGCGGTGCTACAGAATTCGGTGTGAAGGTTCGCTGCTCTCCTGATGGTGAGGAGGAAACCACTATTTTGTATTCGACATCCGACGAATTCCTTAAGATTGATCTCACGAAGTCAACTTTGGATGACGAAGTAAAATATCCGCGCCTAACACCACAAGATGAAGACGGTGGAGATCGTTATACAACTTCGCAGGAGGCACCCTTTAAACTGATTAGCGAGGAACCTCTGAAACTCCATATCTTTTTAGACCGATCAGTGATGGAAGTTTTTGCTAACAGTCGGTTGTGCCTGACCCAGCGTATCTATCCAACGCGAGCAGACAGCCTCGGTGTCTCAATTTTCGCACGTGGTGGTGAGGCGACTTTAGTCAGTTTAGACGCATGGACAATGACACCAACGGTGGGGTAATCGTAGGCGGACGTTTGCCAGTTTTTGCAACGAATAGGAGGTTGTAGTTAAAAAATGGAATCCCAACAACTCCGTAGAATCGGTTTTATTGGACTCGGAAACATGGGTGGACGGATGGCGAAGAATCTTCACAATGCCGGGTATCCGCTCATCGGATATGATATTGATGCCGCAAAATGCGCAGCACTCGCTGCGACAGGAGCAACTGCCGGGCAAGATGCCGCCGAGGTCGTCAAAAATAGCGATGTCGTCATGACCAGTTTGCGTTCCTCTGATATTTTTTCCAGTGTCGCAGAACAACGCCTGATCCCTAATGCTCGCGCCAGTCAGGTCTTTATTGATTTAGGCACGACAGAAGTGGAAAAAACGCGGGATATGGCGACAATATTTGCCGAAAGGGGAGCCACCCTTGTAGATGCCCCGGTAAGCGGCGGACCACAGGGATCGGAAACGGGGACACTCCGTATTTTTGTTGGCGGCGATGCAGCGACAGTCGAAAGATGCCGCCCAATTTTAGAAGTCCTCGGGGAACCGAAATACGTTGTATACTGCGGTCCGAGCGGTTGTGGTCAGATCGTTAAAGGCGTGAATCAATTGGCGATGGGACTCGGTGACGCGGCCTTCATGGAGGCAATGGCGTTCGGCGTCTGTGCAGGTGTGGATCCGACTGCGATTCGCGAAGCAGTTGGTATGGGTGATGGTTGGCGTGGACAATTCGACAGGATCGCCAAACGCATCATTGATGGAGACGGTGGGACACTCGTCATCAAATACCCGGAATTGCCCTATTTCCTCGCGGCTGCAGAAGCCTCCGGATTTGAAATTCCATTAACGGAAGCACTCTACGAATTCTGTAAAAAAGGGAATTACGAGATGTTTGACAATATGAATCGTCCGTCACGGTCTTTTTGGCGGACATTGACTGAGGATTCGGACACGGAACAGGATTAGCCTGCATCAAAAACTTGTGACATTTCAACTTGTAATAACGCTAACAGTTCCTTTTTCAGACGAATGAGGGAGACATCCGTGATGCTCCGCGGACGGGGTAACGGAACAGGAAGCTCTGCTTTTAGCGTTGCGGGTCTGGCTGTTAGCACATAGATTTTATCCGCGAGTAGAAGTGCCTCCTCAACGTCGTGGGTGATGAGGAGCACGGTCTGTCTGTCTTTTGCCCAGATGTCGAGTAGAATAGACTGCATGACGGTGCGAGTCATTGCATCCAGCGCGCCGAAAGGTTCGTCTAAAAGCAGAATTTCCTTACGAAAGAGGAGCGTTCGGACAAGCGCGACGCGTTGCCGCATCCCTCCTGAAAGTTGCATCGGATAACTATTTTCAAATCCGCTTAATCCGAGTTGTGCTAAACGCTGTTGTGCCTCCGCCTTCGCGGGGTCAAGTGGTTCGTTGTGAATTTCTGGTCCGATGAGTACGTTCCTAAGGACTGTCCGCCACGGTAAAAGGAGGTCTTTCTGCTGCATGTAGGCGAAATCTCCGGTATTGCCATAGATGTGCTCACCGTTGAGGTAAATTCCCCCGGTATCTGGGACAAGAAGCCCAGAGATGATATTAAAAAGTGTGCTTTTGCCACACCCAGAAGGACCCAACAAAGCGACAAACTGCCCATCATCAACAGAGAGATTCAAACTATCCAGTACCCGCAATGAGGTGTTCTTCTGATCAAAGGTTTGTGTTAAATTCTTTACCTCTAATCTTCTCATAAGTCTACAAGAATTATTGCTAACGTCGGGAGGCACGCTGACGGAAAAATTGGATAAGTGGTTTCACATACGGTTCGTCTGTTCTGATATGAATAGAATCCACTTGATTTGCCCTGAAAACGTGTCGCCGTTCCGCATCGGCACGCCGATTCAGTTCCGTATAGAGGTGTCGTGCTGCCTCGGAGCTTGTATCAATAATGACTGTCTCTCCGCTCTCCGCGTCTTCCAGTTCTATGAGTCCGACATCCGGCAATTCCACCTCGCGTCTGTCCTGTAAGGTAATAGCAATAAGCGAGTGCCGTTTATTGCTCAAGCGTACCTGCTTTTCGTACCCCGTATCCTTGAAATCTGAGATGAGGAACACAGTGCTGTGCGGTTTGAGAACACGATCGACGAACGCCAACGTTGTTTCAATATTTGTCCCGGACTGTTTCGGCTGAAAATGGAGAATATCTCGAACAACGCGTAAGACGTGCCTTTTCCCCTTACGTGGCGCGACGAAATGCTCAACTGTGTCTGTAAAACAGATAAGCCCAACTTTGTCGTTATTTTTGATGGCAGAAAAGGCGAGGAGTGCTGCTATCTCGGCAGCGATTTCCGCTTTCGTCTCAGCGATACTGCCGAAACTGGTCGAGGCACTCATATCCACAACCAACATTATCACGAGTTCACGCTCTTCTACGTACTGCTTGATGTAGGCTTGTCCCATGCGTGCGGTGACATTCCAATCGATCGTACGAATCTCATCACCTACCTGATACTCCCGAACCTCATCGAAGGTAATCCCCTGTCCTTTGAAGACGCTTTCATACTCCCCCGCGAAGACAGAGTTAACGAGGCGATTGGTAAATATTTCGATACGTTGGATTTTTTTCAGTATCTCTTTTTCGTTCATTAAATGGTTGTCGATTATCGGTTCTCAGTCATTGGTTAAGAAAGATACACAGAATTAGACGCAAAAACGAAGCCTGCAACAATACACAGAAATCCGCAGAAATACACAGAAACACCCTATCAAATACCCCAAGCAAATACCCCAAGCAAAAACACGCAGGCGACTCTTGAGAATAAACCGTCAAAATCCTAACCCGTGTTGCTTCTCCGCAAGGTAAAATTAAAAAAGGAAAATGCTTGCTTAACTCACTGAACGCTATTATACTATCAGATTAGAGAAGGGAAATCAACGCCTTTTTTGGCTATAACAAAGCCATCTAATTTTCGATTCTCTATGTCTCTGAAACTGTAAGCGGCTGCCACATAGCCAGTAATCTTTTACGTGCCCCTATAGACTTAATCAGAAAATAGTGATCTGACCAACGGTCGGGTCATAGCAACGTCATAGTTAAAAATATGCAGCACATTTTTTTGGATAACACCGCAATTGAAATCCATCGTGAAATCCAAACCGGGAATATTCGTCATGTTGTCTTCGATTTTGACGGGACAATCTCCCTCATCCGAGACGGTTGGCAGAATGTGATGGTCCCGATGATGGTTGAATGTCTTCAAATGGAAACGGATACCACAGAAACACAGGAACAACTCGAAGCAATCGTCGTTGAATTTGTGGACAGACTGACAGGTAAGCAGACGATCTATCAGATGATCCAGTTAAGCGAAGAAATCGAGAAACGTGGCGGGACCCCGAAAGAGCCACTTGCCTATAAAGACGAATATAACCGCCGATTGCTACCCGTCGTTGAGGAACGGATTGCGGGACTCGCCGCGGGAACACTGTCTGCGGATCCGCTCCGTGTGCCGATGTCGCTCGAATTTCTCCAAAGCCTGCGCGAGACGGGGATCAACTGCTATCTCGCCAGCGGCACGGATGTCGAATTCGTTAAAAACGAAGCGGTACTCCTCGGTGTTGCCGAATCCTTTGACGGTGGCATCTTCGGGGCATTACGGGAATATAAGAAGTTTTCCAAAGCCATGATCATCCAAAAAATCATCACGGATTTTAAACTCAATGGCAGCGAATTGCTGATCGTTGGAGACGGCTATGTAGAGATCGAAAACGCTAAAGAGGTGGGAGCCATCGCGGTGGGTGTCGCGTCTGTAGAAGGCAATATATACAATATGAACGCCGATAAGCGGGAACGTCTGATTCGTGCTGGCGCGGACATCATTATCCCTGATTTCCGCGAAGGCGATCAGTTGTTAGACTATCTATTTAATTGATCGGTGTTCATAAATAAAATAACGTGAGCTTGATAAAAGTGGAATGTCGGGTTTCGCTACCGGTATTGAGACGGAAAGTGTCTTGAAAACGGTATATTTCTCCACATTCTGCGATTTTTTCGGTGTATTTACCGCTCTACCTGGGGGAAACACCCAAGCAAAAACACCTACAGATTTATTTTCAAACTGGCGTTAAAATAGATTCAGGAACTCTAAGATAAGCATTTAAGTTCGTAGTAGGGTGATTCATCGCCCGTCGCAAAGCACAAATGCGCGGTCTTTTCGTCTACAAACAGAAGTTATGCACCACCCACTTTTAATTAACCTATAGAATTTATCCCACAAACATACCACGAGGAGCACGCTATGCCAAACTATGCCAAAGCGTCCGTTCATCCTTCAGAACTACGCGAATTCCAAGACAACCAGACGGGCGCGCACATCTATCAACTCACAAACGACACTTCTATTAACCATAACCTCTACTTCCTGACATCTTCGTTCACTCCCGACCAAGGACACCTCATTTTTACCTCCTACCGTTCAGGAACACCCAACTTTTTCAAACTGGAATTCCCCAGTGGCGACATTGTGCAGTTAACGGATGCCGATGACATCCACGGCTACTCCGGTGTGATCTCCAAAGACGGTACCGAACTCTTTTACACCCAATCAGACGCAATAAAGGCGATCCATCTCGATACCCTTGAGGAACGCGTGCTTGCAGAATTCCCCGGTGGAGGTCTCGGTGAGTGCAGCGTCAGTGCAGACGAAGGGTATATCGTAACGGCGATGAAGCGCGACGACACATCGCATATCACCGTAACCGCTACCGATGGCAGCGGCGGCGAGGTCATCTACACCTCCCCGAATCAGACGATTATCCATCC
>JAGWBV010000090.1 GCA_021295715.1 Candidatus Poribacteria bacterium
AGGGTTTCTGAAAACGGGAGAGATATTGCGTGCCGACACCCATCAATAGGAAAATTAAAACAGCGGAGGCGGCAGAAACTGCCAAGGGGGCTACCGGTTTACTCGCTGCAGGTGGAACGGGCGCGATACGCGAAACTTCCTGCATGATGTTTTCCGTTAAGTTGTCAGGGAGTTGGAAGCTGCCAAGATTCTCTTGAAGCACGTCTTCCTCTTGCCGCAAACGATTGCGGGCACGACTGAGTCGGCTCTTGATGGTGTTCTGGGACACACCGAGAAACTCGGAAATGGATTTGATTGTCATCTCGCCAAGGTAATGCATCATCATCACCGTCCGTTCACTCTCTGGCAGCTTTTGGAGCAGTTTCTTGACGACTTCACGCCGTGTTTCATCGGCATCGGCTTTCTGTTTTTCTGCTACGTATTGAGAATATGACACTTTGTCCACCTCATTAGCATCGGTAGTATCTAAGGATTCCATCGGTAAACGACTCTTTTTCAGATAGTCGCGACATAGGTTTGCCGCGATAACATAGAGCCAACCCGCAAATTGGTGATGGTTTTTCAATGTTCGGAGTTTTTTATACGCAGTGAGGAACGCGTCTTGCGTGATTTCTTGTGCGATGTGAAAATCACCAATCTTCCGCCACGCAAGTGTGTGAACCCCTTTCTGATATTTCTTGACCAAAGGACTGAATGCGTCCTGATCCCCTTGTAGTATACGTCGGATGAGTTCAACATCGGTGTGTGCCATTCTAAGTCTCCTCTGGAACTATTAACCTTTCATAGAAGGGACGGAACCTTGAGCGTTCGATAGTTGCGTTATTTTACCAAAAAGACAAATTTTAAACCTGTTTCCTGAATCTCATGTCCCGGTAACGCATAAGCAGTGGAATAGGATTTTAATTCGTTTGGACAGCAAATATATGTCTGAGTCGTCGGGATAGGATATCGTAGTGTCTGAACATCGCCGAAGGCGAGGTAAGCGATACCGAAGAGTAGTAAACAAACAAGGAATAGGTTAATCATCATAAAGCGCATCGTTTTCTCCTTTTAAGCGGAAGTTTGATTCGGTTCGCAAAAACAACTTGGTTGAAATTTGAGCATCCAATGATTAGGGTGACGACTCTTGGGTACCGAAAGGTTGCATTATTTTAGAAAATTGGGAAATAAACTTATTGTCTGAGTATTTCCCAAAACCCATCACATCCAATGATTAGGGTGACGACACTTGAGTACCAAAAGGTTGCATTATTTTGTAATTTTCTTTTATACTTCTTGAAATATATGTTATACTTTTGTATACATACTTTTGGCACATCTTGCCAGTCGAAACCTGCTATACAAAAGTTGGAACCACGACATGCTCAACTCGGAGGCACAGCATGGAACACCATATAACAGATGAACAGTGGGAACATTTTGAGGAAAACGGCTACGTACGTATCGGACAAGTCGCGACGGATGCCGAACTCGCGAGACTGCAGCAACGGATGGATGACATCATGCTCGGTAAAGCCCCACTGGATTACGACCAGATCATGATGCAACTGGATCGGGCACCGGGAAAAAATTCTCCTGGACCACAGTCGAAAGGGCACAAGGGTGCCACATTGTTGTATCGGAAAATCCAGAACCTTGAACTCGATCCGATTTTCTTGGAGTATCTCCAGAAACCTGTTTTCCAAGAGGTGTGCGCGAAAATCTACGGAGATGATACCCCTATTGCCTGTTTTCGGGCAATGTTTATGAACAAACCCGCACATGAGGGCACGCAGCTGACATGGCATCAGGACAGGTGGAGAGATCTCGATCGCGATCCTCAGATTACGATCTATACCGCCTTAGATCCGGCAATGATTGAGAATGGCTGTGTACATATCATTCCGAAGTCGCATAGCAGCCTCATCAATCCTGAAAATGGATCCGGTTTCCTCACACAGGAACACATTGACGACATCGTTGCGAAGGCGACACCGCTCCCGATGGAGTTGAAGGCTGGAGAAGTGGTCCTACTCCATAATTGGATGCTACACAGTTCCGGGACGAACGATACGGATATTCCGCGGCGCGCCTTCAGTGTCTGCTACATGCATGGCGAGACGAAGTCGCATCACGGGCATGCCTTTACGCGGGTGTTCGGCGACGGTGCGATCCGTATTGACGATTTATCGAAGTTTAAGTATGAAAGCCCCATAGTTTAAAATAAGGAGAAAAATATGGCGAAGATTCGACTTGCCATGATTGGATGTGGCGGAAACTCATCAGGCCACGCCAGACGAATGAATGCTAAGCCCGATGTGCAAATTGTCGGCACTTGCGATGTGAACACTGACATCGCTAACGGCTATATCGACCGAAACTTGCCTGATCTGAGTCCGCGTCCCGGTGCTTATGACGACATCAGCAAATTGCTTGCAGAAACGACACCGGACGCAGTGGTCATCTCTACACCACACACGCTCCACTTTGAACACGGCATGCAGGCACTTGAAGCGGGATGCCACGTCTTGATGGAAAAGCCGATGGTCACATCTTCCAGAGATGCCTATACTATCGCAGAAAAGGTGGAAGAGACCGGGTTAACATTTACTATCGGCTACAATACCCCATGCACACCCAACTTCTACTATACCCGAGAAATTATCCGTAGTGGGGAATTTGGCAAGTTGGAATTGGTCATTGGCTATATTACACAAGGCTGGAAAGGTGGCACAACCGGAACGTGGCGACAGAATCCGAAACTTTCTGGGGGTGGACAGGCTTACGATAGTGGAGCGCATCTCCTGAACAGTCTCTGTTGGGCAGTCGAGTCGAAAGTTGCTGAAGTCTATGCCTATACAGATAACCAGGATCGAGACGTTGACATCAATTCCTCGATAAATGTCAAATTTGAAAGCGGTGTTCTCGCTGCGATGGCGGTGAGTGGTAATTGCCCAAGCCCGGGTGGTACACACATGGCATTGGTGTTTGAGAACGGTAGGATCGAGGTTGACGGCTGGAGTGGCGGTTGGATTCGCGTCTGGAAAGGTAGTGAAGCGTTGGATCCACCGCCGATTACAGATGACATGTCCGCTGGTTCGCCCGATGATAACTTCATTGACGCTGTTTTGGGTAGGGCAGAACCCCGTACCAGTCCGATGAACGGGATTATCCAATCTGAACTGATGGATCTCATCTACGAATCCGCCGAAACGGGAGTTCCCGCGCGTCCTGAACGGTAAGACTATAAGCGCGGTTGGAAAACCGCGCTTACTACACTTTGCTTGAGAGGAGGCACTTAAAATGGAATTAACCCTCAAATTAACAACTGAACAGATTATTGATTTTATTCAACAGATTCCGCCGGAAGAGAAAGTTGCGGTCCTCACTACACTCGCAGAACAGGCACATGCCGAACATGACCAACAGATAAAGTACGGTGAAGCAAAAGTCCGCAAGATTTGCGCAGCGCGAGGGTTAGATTGGGATGCTATGACCGAAGATGAACGTATAGATTTTATTGATGATCTTGTCCATGAGGACAGGGAATGGAACCAACGATTTCCTTGAACGGTTTCGATAAAAGCGGTTCCAGCTTAAAGAGAAACGTCTTAGAGTGATGCGGCTAATGTTGCCCCTTCAGGACGCGGTGCTGTTGGTCGGATAGGCAACTTTTCGTAGGAACGATATGCAAGTTTCGCTAAATGTGGGGTCTCCATTTGGATATGCCCCTCTGCCCGCGAGTGCATAAGCGCATCGAGAACCCCTGTCACGAGGAGCGTCCGTTCCACAGGATACTGCGGTTCCCCCGTTACAAACATCTCTTCGATATTAAGACTCAAATAACTAAAATGCGCATGTGGCGGTCCGTTCTGTAGGTAAAACTCTGTCGCGTAGTGAGTGTCGCTTGCCTTCGCTGCGTAAGCAAAATCAGAGACGTACCCCGTTAGCATCAGCACAGCAGAATGGAACCCGTCTCTATGCTCCAACAGGAACGCCGTTGGATTCGGACATCCCTCTATAAAGGTGGTATCGGGACGATTTTCAATTTGTGCACATGCCCGCTCTGCTAAATCGAGAGACCACTTTCCAGACTCACCTGCCTCCCAAACTGCGTCTCCTTCCAGACACTGAATCGCCACGATTCCAGACTCACCGCCTTGCCGACGTTCAATCATGCACTGTAGCGTCTCAAGTGAGTGAAAACCGTAGGACTCTACACCGGCGTAACCGATACCGATAGCCGATTCCAATTCTGTGTCGAGAGGATGCTCCAAAAAGGGGTTCCGCCAAGAGAGCGGTAGCGAAGAGCCTGCCATAAACGGCACATCAAGCGCGTTCGCACGATTATACATCCAAAGCGCGTCGTCCCAATTGTAGGAGAGGTGTTTGTCGCAAAAAACAGGGACCGACCTACCGCTTGACGCAAAGACACCACAAATCTGCTCGAACATGTAACGGCGCGGGTACATGTGCTGTCCGATTTCATTATATGGGTAGTCGCCGTGTTCGCCGATCAATATCACCCCATCAACAGATAGTTCATTTCCACCGAGTGTCAACGCTTGCCGAATACTTGGGTAGATAGGAACGTTATGCTCGGCTGCTAAACCGACACCGATGTCCCGATCATCTACCTGATCCAAATAGATGGACACCAGTTCCACGCGGGGCGTCTGATGTCCGGTATCTGTTGGGAAGCCCTTCATGTATTTCGTAGCAATTACATCTGCATGCGAGTGCTGGTAATACGTCGTAATGATTGCGGCAATTTTCTTTGGTGTAGTCATTGTTTGCCTCACCTATCAATTTAATAGCCTCAGTTCCGCAAGGAAAAAATAAATATCTATCTAATCTTTGATGCGACTCAGCCCTAAGCCCGTAAGCGTAGCGGAGGGCGAACCTACGGGAAGGCGCGCTAAATACGAAACCTACTTGACCGAACCGCAAGGAAAAATTAAATATTTATCTAACGATTTCGGTGCCAATTCCACCCTCTGTGAAAACTTCGAGCAGCAGAGAATGGGGAATACGTCCATCAATGATATGTGTCTTGTAAACGCCGCCGATGAGTGCTGTCGTGCATGCCTCTACCTTAGGTAGCATACCCCCGGCGATGAAACCTTCATCAATCAATTTGTCTATCTCTCTCATACGAAGGGTAGGCATCAAGGACGAGGTATCCGTCAGATCGCGGAGGATACCGCGCGTATCCGTCAACATAATTAATTTCTCTGCTTGGAACGCAGATGCGATCTCCCCCGCCATTGTGTCTGCATTAATGTTATAGGTCTGCCCCTCAACACCAACACCGATCGGTGCGATGATAGGGATATAACCTGCTCTGTCAAGTGCCGTAACTGACTCGGTGTTCACGCCAATGATTTTCCCTACAAATCCCAAGTCAACATCTATGTGTTGCCCATTTTCATCGGTAATCTGCGTCTCCTGCTTCTCCGCGAGTATCAGGTTCGCGTCCTTTCCAGATAACCCAATGGCTTTTCCGCCGTGTTGGTTGATACGTGCTACAATCTGCTTGTTGATTGACCCAAGCACCATCTCAGCGATTTCAACCGTTTCCGCATCGGTTACCCGCAACCCTTGAATAAACTCCGGGACCTTCCCAATCTTATCCATCCATGCGGTGATTCTCGGTCCACCGCCGTGAACGATAATAGGTCGGATGCCGACATATTTCATCAGCACTATGTCCTGCATGACGGAATGAATGAGCGTCTCATCCTCCATTGCGGCACCGCCATATTTGATAACAATCCGCCGGTCGTAAAAGCTGCGGATATACGGTAAGGCTTCAATAAGAACTTCAGCAGTTCTGTTCATGTCTTTTGCTCTTGTCCTCTGTCTTTTAATTCAGAATAGTGTATAATATATGATATGTGAACCTTCAGGGTTTGTCAAATTAAATGTAGCAAAATAGCGGTCAGCAACCGTAAAATCTCGAGTACAACTCGCTCCTACAGCAAGAAGCAAAGGAATAGTCGTACAATGCAAATATCCGCACAGATTTCACAATTTCACGGTGTCGGTATCCCATTTGAAGTCTGCGAGATGGCTATGGCTGCCACCTCAGACGACGTTCTCGTCCGCGTTTCGCTTTCAACTATCTGTGGTTCCGACCTTCATACGGTATCGGGTCGCCGCGGCGCAGAGATTCCATGTATACTCGGACATGAAATCGTTGGGACTGTTGCGGCACCAACACATATGCGTTCAGCGACAGGAGACGTGCTAAGCGAAGGCGATCGGATTACGTGGAGTCTCACGACTTCCTGTGGAACATGTGACTACTGTGCACATCGGGACCTCCCACAGAAATGCGAGACGATGTTCAAATATGGTCACGCACGGAGTGAAGATGCTGGTGCTTTTTCAGGTGGGTTCGCCACGCATATCCGATTGCGTCCAGGGACAGCGATCTACCACATCCCCGAGGGTATGACAGACCCAGAAGCGGTCCCTATCAACTGCGCGCTTTCAACTGTAGTCAACGGCTTGATGAACATCGGCACACAGTCCGGTGAGACAGCTGTTGTCCACGGTGCCGGTATGTTAGGCATCTATGCGACATGCTATCTTCGTGAGCAAGGATATGAGGGAATCGTCGTTGTGGATACCAACGAAAGTCGTTTGGAGATTGCCAGACGCTTCGGTGCAACGCACACTTTCAACCCAGATAAGACATCTGTTGTGGAAATTGAATCAGCAGTAAAAGAACTAACAAACGGACGTGGGGCGGATCTCGGTGTAGAAGTCAGCGGTGCAACGATTGGAATCCCTCATCTGATTACGTGGTTAGCAATTGGCGGAAGATGTGTGACACTCGGTTATGTCTACCCAAACGCCCATATCACTGTCGATGCACATCAACTCGTTACAAAATGTGTGACGCTGCGAGGCATTCATAACTATCATCATACCACGCTCGGCGCATCCATACGTTTTGTGGAGGAAAACCGGAGCCGTTACCCATTTGCGGAACTTATCGGAGAAACATATCAATTAGCGGAAATTAACACCGCATTTGAACATGCATTTCGCCAAGAGATACTTCGCGTTGCTATTGCGCCATAGCGATCAGCAGTCAGCAGTCAGCGGTCAAAAAAATAGCGGTTAGAAAGTTGGGAGTGTGCTAAAGTTGGGAATGCCTCCCAGTGAACGTTGCGTAAGTCCTACTACTGTAACTGCTCGCGAATCCAACATCTTGTTCCATCGGTGCGGAGGATAATTGCGCCAGATTCATCGGTTCTTAACATGGGACACTCACGTTCCCGATACCGCGCAACCACGTCCGCATGTGGAAATCGATAGCGGTTCCCTTGACCGAGTGAGAAAATCGCACAACGCGGTTGAACGGCATCTAAAAACGGGGCACTGCTCGATGTGCGGCTTCCGTGATGCGGCACTTTTAGAATTTCTGAACGAAGATCTTGTCCCGACGCGATGAGTCGGGATTCCGCCTTTTTGCCGATGTCACCCGTGAACAGGATGTCTACCTCACCGTATGTAATCTTCATCACGAGCGAATCGTCGTTCTTGTCGGTATCCAGTAGGTTCGTGGAGCTGGCATCAATTGGATGCAAGAGATTGAGCGTGGCGGTTGACGTGAATTCGATCTCCCCAGCATAAGGAAACGAATACGGGATGTTCCGCGCTGTGGCAATGGCATGTAAGCGTTGATGGGTCGCGGAATTGAGCGGCATATCCGATATGCCAAGTACTCGTCCCACTTTAAAATTCTCTAAAATATAACCGAGTCCACCACCGTGGTCGAGGTCTGGGTGCGTTAGGACTACCATGTCGAGTTCCCGAATGCCGTGAAAGTCGAGATAGGGTTCAATAATCCGTTCACCGACATCGTATTCAACTTGCTTTTGCTTCCGTTTGTCGTAATAAGTTTGTTGGATACCTCCATCAATCAACATCATCCGGTTATCTGGAAATCTAACGATTGCCGCGTCTCCCTGTCCAACATCGAGTGTGATGACTTCTAACAATCTGCCCTTCTCATGGAATGCGGTATCCCAGACCCAAATCGTTAAGACGGACAGTCCGATGAGGCTCGCTATTTTCCATTGACGATAGACGACCCGCCAATGGGTAATCCCTAAACAACAGGCAATGTAGAGAACGAACAAGCCGAACGTTGGTGGTGTTAACTTGGCTACACCCCATGCCTGTCCAAACACACCGATCAGTGTCAGAAATAAGGATACAATCGTGTGATTGAGAACGCCAAGCAGTTTCGCGAACGGGAGCCAGATAAAGCCGACGCATACGGATGCCATCCCCACCGCAACGATGAGTGATACGAGTCCGACCGCGAACGGACCGACGATGAGACCGAGCGGATATGTCCGAAAGAAGTGATAGGCTATGAGGGGGCCCGTTCCGATTTGCGCCGCGAACGTCACGAGATAGGAAAGGACTATCCATTTGACTGCGGCGTTCCGAAGTTTTTTCAGGACTGAACCTTCGCTTTCTGAAGATGCACCCGCCGCGTCCTCCCACAAACGACGCAGCGGTTTCTCCATTTTCGGGACGAAATAGACAATTGAAGCGACGGCGACGAATGATAATTGGAA
Source organism: Candidatus Poribacteria bacterium (assembly GCA_021295715.1). Classification (NCBI taxonomy): domain Bacteria; phylum Candidatus Poribacteria; species Candidatus Poribacteria bacterium. The sequence goes on from JAGWBV010000090.1 coordinate 8,583, forward strand.
TCCGACATCCCAGACTTGCAGCGGGTTCACAAGGAGCAGCACTAACGCAGCAAACGCTAATAGATTGAAAAGATCCGCATCTCGATCAATGAGCGTCGCAAAGAGAAATAGGATTGCCATCAGTGAAGCGCGAAAGACGGAGGGACGAAAACCGATGAGGCTTGCGTAGATTAACACTGCTATAATCGTCAAGAGACAAAGAATCTTCTGTGGAAATCTGAAGAGCGAGAAACCGAAATAGCAGAACATCGCAACAAGTCCGACGTGCAGACCGGAGACAGCAAGGACATGGAAGGTGCCACTGTTTCGGAAGGTATCCAATGTTTCTGTGGGAACATCGCTTCGTTTACCGAGTAAGATACCTTTGAGAAGTTGGGCATGCAATGACGGTTCAAGAGGCGGCGTTTCGGCTTCGGTCTCTGTATAGATAATGTCAATCAGACGTTCTGTCTGGAGTCGGAGTGTTTCTATCCACCGTCCGGGTGGAAATCCTCCGTGTTCGCCGATTCGCACACGTCCGTTCGTATCGATAATCCCGGTAATCCCTTGCCGAGAAAGGTAGGCTCGGTAATCGAAACCGCCTGGGTTGCGTTTGGTTTGTGGTTGACGCAGGACACCCGTCAACGTTAGATGTTTACCGTAGCGGAGTGGTAGTAACTCCTGAAATCTGATAAGAAATTTCGCCGATACCTGTTGTGATGAATCCGATAATAACCGGAGTTCACCGACGGCATAACAGGCATCCCATTCCTCCCCGCGTTCGGGTTGATATACGGTCGTGCCTGAGAAGCGAATCGGCTCGTTGTAGAAGTGGGCTGGAATTGGCGAATGGGAGACGGTTTCTAAGCGTAGCATTCCGCCAGCGAAGATAGCCAAATGGAGCATCGCATAACAGAGGAACCGCTGACGAGTTCTTGTTACGATGCTACCGATAAAGCAAAGGAGTACAAATATCCAGAGCCACAGAAACGGGAGGGATGCCCATTTGCCTGCGATGATACCGAGTAGATACGGGATGAGAAAGTAGAGCGCAGGGCGCGGTTTAATTTTCATTTTTTAATTTTACCTTCTAATTATACCTTGTAGAGCAATTAAGCGCATTAAAACTATTAGCATAGATCGACGTAGGTGTTTTTGCTTGAGGTATTTGCTTGGGTATTGCTGCGGATTTGCCCAGGTAGAGCGGAATAGACCCAAACGTGTCAATTTAGGGTTTCCAAGGTCCCGTAGGTTGGGTTGAACGGAATCGAAAGCGGGATGTGGCGTTCCAAATACGCGTGAAATACACCCGTTGCCATCTCCGCTCAACATCGCAGCGAAACCCAACTTCATCGTACCAGAATCTGGCAACTTCGCAACAAAAACGTTGGGTTTCACTATAGCGTTGGGAGTATTGATGGGTTTTTGTGTGTCTGTGGGTTTTGGGGTGCTGCGAGATTTTGGTGAAGTTCCGTTCAACCCAACCTACAAGAAACTTTTTTAGCAGTTAGCCGTCATCAATTAGCAGTTGGAAATCAATAGTGGTCAGCAAGAGAGGGTCGTTAAACGATACCTCTTACCGATTGCTGATCGCTGAAAGCCGAAAGCCAATTTACAGGTTTCGTTTGATGTGTTCTTGGCTTCGTGATACAATTCGTTATAATATCACCCCATAGGGAACCTAAATGCCAAAAAACAGTATTCTTTCACAGATACCGATGGACCTCGGCGACGATCTAAAACTCCGATTTGCTACGCCTGCTGATACAGATGCGCTTGCTGAATTCAACACCCGCCTTCATGAAGAAGAAAGCGTGGGTCCAGGTATCCGAGACCTGATGTCGGGAGATCACCCGACCTGCCAAGCAAGCGATTTCACCGTTGTTGAAGATACGAAGACAGGAAAAGTCGTGTCTTCACTCTGTCTCATCTCGCAGACATGGACGTATAGTGGTATCCCCTTCAAGTTCGGGCAACCCGAATTCGTCGCCACTGAACCTGAGTACCGCAGAAGAGGCTTAGTCCGTAAGCAGTTCGAGGTGATTCATGCGTTGAGTGAGGGGCGCGGGGAACTGATGCAAGGTATCACAGGTATCCCGTGGTATTACCGACTGTTCGGGTATGAGATGGCACTGGATATGGAAGCAGCGCGCGTTATCGACGGGATACACATCCCATCATTGAAAAAAGGCGAAACCGAAACGTGTTGTCTCCGACCGCGAACGGATGCAGATAACGCCTTCATTCAAGACATTTATGAGAGCACCCTTGAGCAGAAAGTCTTTGCTTGCTCTCGGACACCGGCGATGTGGGCGTATGAATTCAACGGACGTTCGGCGGGAAGTGAAGCACGGCACGAATGGCTTCTCATCGAAGACATGGAAGGAACACGACTCGGTTATGTCCAACATTTCCAGTGGTGTTACGATAATTTTCTGGTCATGCGGATGGAGCTTAAACCCGGAGTCGGCTGTCTGCATCACATCCGATCGCTACTGCGAGCGTTGTGGAAAAAGGCAGAGGCGACACCGATTGTCGCCGAGAGTGACAACCCGAAAGCAACGGGTCTGCAATTCATGTTGGGGCGTGAACATCCGATCTATCAGGCATTACCCAAAGCGGTTGTCCGTCAGGAGCCGCCTTATGCGTGGTATATCCGGGTGCCAGATTTAATAGCGTTTCTACGGCATATTCAACCCGCTCTCGAAAAGCATCTCATCGGCACTGTCGCAGAGGGGTACACCGGTGCGCTCAAACTCAACTTCTATCGCAGTGGAATACACCTTAAATTTGAAAGGGGTCGTGTCACGGATATTGCCGATTGGATTCCGAAAGACGTTGAGGAAGGAGATGCAGCGTTCCCTGACTTAACTTTTTTGCAGCTGCTGTGTGGACGGTGTCGAACAGAAGAGTTGACATCAAATTTCGTTGATTGCTGGACGAACGGTTCTTCGCCTGCGGTGTTACTCGATTGCCTGTTTCCAACGTTCGCTGGCGAGATTTGGCATCTCTAATTAGCCGTCGGCAGTCAGCCTTCAGCAGTCAGTAACTGACCATCAATGCTGTAGGTTGGGTTGAACGAAGATGAGAAGTCCTACTAAACATTTCAAAGACCCTGAAAATCCAATATGCTACTACATACTCAAGGACAGAGTGAAACCCAACTTCATAGGCAGAGGCACTGAGTGGAGCGTTGGGTTTCGTTCCATATTTCTTTGATATAGTATATTTGAGAAAATCCATTTCCTTTCACTTGATAGGGTTTCTATGGTGCCCGCTCAACCGAACCTACAATAAAGTCTATAATTCCCAATGGTTACCCAATCGCATGTCATTCTCAACATAGCCTTCCTCTCAAAGCGAGACAAACCCTTTCTTCACTGCTACGCCTTCATCGGTGCTGTCCTCCCCGACCTACCGATGTTCATCTTCTTTGCAGTCGAAACTTTTATCCTTAGGACACCGCAACGTGAACTCTGGGATTCCCGATACTTCATGGAGGCGTGGCAAACGTTCTTTGACCTCTTCAACGCGATCCCACTGATTCTGATCGTTTTGGGGATTGGGTATTACCTACTGAACTCCGAGAGAATTGTTGTTTTTGCGTGGAGCATGCTCCTCCATTGCGGTTTCGACTTTTTGACGCATCACGATGACGGACATCATCATTTCTTTCCGCTCTCCGATTTCGTCTTTGAAAGCCCGATTTCTTACTGGGACCGGGATCACTATGCCGGTATCGTCGCGCCGATCGAGCGATTCCGACGACTGAAAACCCGAATAGCGCGTTGGGCACTGGTTGTCATCAATGTCCTGTTCTTAGGTGCTTATCTCTTCTTTTTTCTCCGGTAGGTGTCGCCTCCCGTTCAGGATTTCCCATCCAATCGTCATCTTCCTGTAGGAGCGATCTCATGATCACGACTTTCGTGAAATGTAGATGCTAATGGTCTGAATCTCGGATTTCACGGATTGTTTGCATGTGTCAAGTTTCAGAGTATTCAGAGTAAAATCCAAAAATCGGTGGCGGTTCAAAACGGCTGTAACCTTAGACACTCATTGGGTTTTGAACGATTTTGAGAGAAGATTTCTGTAATGCTTACTCTGAAAATTTAGCATCAGGGGTCGGTGTCGAAGTTTATGGTGTTTGAATGAGGAACGTGTTGGTTTTCACGGAATTTCACGGAGGTTTTTATCGTCGTAGGTGTGCTGTGGGTCGCCACGATGCAATATGTCGTTTCTCCGTGAAAAACGAATGTGAAAATAAAACTATCGTATCGCATCTGTATTCGCAGGAGTTTTGTAGCGTAGCCTGTTAGGCTGCGTGCTATGGCATTTCGTAGCGTAGCCTGTATGAAGATTAAGAATCTGATTCTGTAATGTACGATGGTAATTGTCTGAATCAGGATTTACAGGATTCAAGGATTTTCAGGATTACAAACGCTCCGTGGTTGAGAACTGTTCTGCTATGATTACCGAAGTATTTAGTGAAACTTCGCTTAGGCTGCGCTCCCCTCGCTTACAGGAGGATACAGAGGGGCGATTCCAAACGGGTTGGATTAAAAGTAAAATTCCCATAGTGTCCCCCTCATCTTTGATAAGTTTCGATTCCAAACGGGTTCGATTAAAAGCAGGCAAAGACGTTGGCAGACAAATATCCTAGCTGTTCAGATATTTTTCGGTTTTCCTATGAGGTGATTAAATGCCTCTTGCAATGCTGTGCGCAAACTTTGTTCATCCGCGAGCATTTTTGGGACGCTCTCAGTGTTAGACGAACTGCCGTGTGCTAATGCGTTGTGGATCCGATTAAAGTTTTCACAGATTTTCCGTTTTGATGAATCCACTTCCCTTAGAACGTTTTGCCGCTCGCGATTTTCTCGCTTTTGAGGATCGAGACCTTTCTTTTCATAGGACATTGAAACGAGTGACTCCCACCCAAACATTGCTGCGCGAAGATAGTCACGACGTTGTAAGTATTGGTAGGCTAATTCCGCCTGCTGTTTTGAGAGTGTATCCAGCTCAACCCACCTCAGACGGTTCGCCAATCTTTCCTTAAATAAGCCCGATGCTCCGGGAAGGTCAGACGCAAGGACAGGTCTGAATTGGCGAATTTCATCTGCTGCAGCAGAGAGATTGAGCGTTCGTTCATAAAAAGCCGCGTTTTCAAGATGTTTAGCTGTGTTAACTTTCACACCATCCTTGGTAAGGAGCGAGCCGAATACTCTATAATTTCCAGTAGCATCAAAACGATTAAGAGCCTCCAACCATTGTCGGACTCGGTCAAGTCCATCTAACTTAAGCACAGGCGTGAGTTCATCTTGTGTCATTTCAAGCGCGCCATACCATAGGTTTTCTACTTCAAATCTTTGGCGAACTCGTGCTAACATGAAAGTCGACAGGAATCCTATGGTGCCGAAATGGCGGAACCCATGCGTTAAATCGAAATTGACGGTTCCTTCAGGAACAGTTTCAGCGATAACATCCAATATCTTGTACTGCTCACTCTCATTGATTCCAAAGGGGATCAATCGTGGGACAGTTTCACAATCGACAGCGCGTCCCATTAGATTCACAACTTTATCCAGATGTTTCTGTTCAACGCCGCCTCTGGTTTCGGCATCGAGGATTTCAAGTCGCGCTTCTTCCTCTTCACCCTCCGCTGCGAGATTCTCTAATAAAACGCCCCATTGACTGCTGTTTGTACCCAAGATAACGAGACGATCTGGATTAATATAGCTTGCTAAGGCGAGTCCAAAGAATGCAGTTGTTTCGTGAGAGCCATCTGGAAATTTGTATGTGGCTTTCCGGTAGCCGGTTTCTGGATTTTCCCGACCTCTACCTAAAAATGTCACAAATATTTTCATTCGACTGTCTCTCCTCCGTCTAAAGGTTTCCAGTCACACCGAAAAAATTCAAAATCATCCATCGAGCGTTCAGGGGTTTCCTTACGTGTGGGGTCTATTATTCTGTGTCGTAATTTGACAATTAACATTGAATCTCCGGGGGCGAGTTCTGCCTGCTCCCGTGATACCTCAATCTCAACACCTGTGAGTTGTTCAATCAAACGAGCGGTTTCGGGGTAACCGATGTAACTTTGGAAGTTGCCAGCTGCATCCGCTTCTTGTAGTAATCGCTGAAACTTGGATTTTGAAATCCGTTTCAAAGTGTAGGTGCCCTCTATAGGCATCACGGCGGCATTGAGTAAAAGAATCATTGGTGAATTATAAAAATGCCTTTACATCCAATAGAAATGAAAACCCTCTACCGCCGCTTGCGAGGATTGTATCCTCGTCTCTTTAGAATGTCTAAGTAATTCTAAAATCTACCAATGTTTAATTTTCAGAACGTGCGATAATGCACGTCGCATGAATCAGAATCAACGGTATGAAGTGCTTATGCACTTCCCCGGGTATTCAGATTCTCTGTGTGGCATGAACCGGGGCGAGTACGCCGCAGAATCGCACGACTCCGAACCTCTTAATCTTCCATCGGTGAGATTTTGACCCAGCCAAGCGGGACGGTTGGATTTTCGCCTCGATATAAAATCCTTCGTGTTTTGGGGAATTTGCGTTCATCGTAATGTCCGCGCCGGGAACGGCTTTCGCCTAATCTAAAGCGTTCCCGTAGATCCATCTGTAGATCCTCAGGTGATTCTTCATCGTTTGTAAATAGAGAAGTGACGGTGTTGGCGTGATAGCCTGTTCCCCACCCAATTTGCAAAAGGAACGCGCCTTCTGGAAGCGTGTTGTTTAAATCGATCAGTTTATCATAGACGTTGGCAATTTCCGATAGATTATAGTCATCAAAGAATTCCTGTTCACCGCGCATGAGGTCATCTGTTGCCGAACGGCACACCTCCGCAATATCTCGAAGTGTTGTCTCTTGTAACTGACTAAAACCGAGTCGTGTTTTCTCGCGCTCGCGGAACAGGCGTTCATCCATCTTAAGTGTAAAGGTCAGACGCTGCCCTGCTTGAATGTGTTGGACGAAGTTTTTGTACTCCTGTCCTCTGTCTCTTTTCTGGACGAGTTGGTCGTTTTGATCGAGTGTAACCGTCCATGCCATTCCGATTTCAAGGGAGTTACTCTCAAGGGGCATCGTATCACTGACCTGTAAGGCACGCAGGAGGTCACGATTCGGATCTTTGCCGAAAGCAAGGCTTTCTATCCGTCGCGCAGGTTGCTCTCTTCTCGGATTGCCTCGCGCGCCTTGGTCAATCAAATTTTCTAATTGACTTGCGCTTTCGCGATAGATATCATCGCTTTGGTTGAGAATCTCCCCTAACAGTGCGGTTCGGATTGCCCCTTTGAGAGTGCTACCGGGAATATAGGGTTGGTTGTGAACCGTTTTGATAGCAGCTCGAATTTCAACCTCTTCGGGACTTTGCGGACATGGAAGATGATAGGCAGAGAGTTCTGATAAATCGGTGTTATGTTGTCGAAGGTAGCGTTCCCATCGAAAACCTCGCAGAGACATTTCAGATGTCAGTGCGTTCAGATCGGTACTCGGGTGTGCCAAGACTTTATCTAAATCGATATGATACCATCTGTTGTTGGTATAGCAACCGTCCATAAAGTTTAATGTTTCACCGGTGCCTATATGAACAGGAGTGATCGTCTGGAGTTGATATTTCTGTTTCATTCAGACGCTCCTGTGACTCCCACCTGCCATGCGTAGCCGTAACGATAGACGGGATGCGACCAGGTATCCGGTCTTAAATCGACTAACCGGCCAATATGTGTGCCACTTGTGTGTAAGACAGAGCCTTCTGCGAACATACTGACTTGTTTCCGGCGAGAAGCGGTTCCGGTGCTGCTCACCCATCCAGTTAATGGATTTAGCGTGTAAGCGATGTCGCCTGTAAGCAGTTGCGCGAGTTGCTCTGGTGACTGAGGGCATATCGACGAGAGGGTTACAAATTGACCACCCACTTCCGAGGTAGGAATTTCAAGGGTCGTTTCCGCAAAGTCAAACGTGCCGTATCCGGCGTTTCGTTCCCCACCGATGCCGGTGTCTCCAAGAACCCGAAGCAAGGTTTCAATCCTCTGCTGCGTCTCGTCGGAATCGAATTGGGCGGCGAACCAGAGTCCGCAATTCGTGTTGAATTGGACGGTTTGAACGTGCCATATTTCGGAGCCTGCGTTCTGGCTGCCGATGGTGACACGCGGTCGGGTTGGCGTTTGCCAGATGTTAATATCTTCGTTTTCACTTTCACCGTTGGGGGATAACGCAGCTCTCAGCTGCTTGTTTTCTTGAGCATCGACCCACACTTTCTCACCATTGATTGGGTAAACTTTCTCACCCTTAAGAGTAATAGTGATCGGTTTGTCTTTACTGAATTCTGGCAAGTATCCAGAGACCATATACTCAAAAAAATTACCAGAAACAAATTGTAATTTCTTAATTTTTCTCTTGCCCTCTGCCTTTTCTGGTTTACGGGCTGCAGCATAAGCCAATTTCGGTTTCAGCATGATCAATTCGTTTCGGTTAAACTCAGTCATCTGAATCTTCTTAACTGCCCCGTATACTTTTCGGATTTGGGCGGTCTTGAGGTTTCTCGCGAGTTTACGACCTAAAATTTCTGCTGCGGTGACGAGCGGTTCCCCGCCTTTCTCAATAATCTCCGAAATATCAACCTTTTGTTGGGCGACCTTCTCAACTTCAATGTTACTCGCAGTTGGCCCCTTATCACCCTGTGTAATGGTATATGAGGTCACTTGCTGTCCTTCTATGAGTTCGTCAAACTGAACATTTTTTAGTGCCCTACGACTGAAGTGAACATCTTTACTCCCATCATCAGGCTGAATAAAACCAAACCCCTTCAATAAAGTTTTAATCTTCCCTGTCGGCATCTGTGTCTCCTTCTATTTGTATGTGAATTCGTTCTCGGGAATCTAAGTTCCCTTCTATCTATTTCTAATATGTAAAGCCGTCCATCTCGTAAGAACGTGAATAAATTCCCTCAATTGAAAGTCAGTATCAAAGTTAAGCGCGTGTTGTAGCTCACGAAGAAATGGCGTTTGCGATTTATACCGCTCTTGGACACGACTGCAATAGTAAAGGGAACGCCATGCCCACCGTTTTTCATCTGCGTAAATATGGTTCAACCGAGTCAAAAACGCACTTGGCAATGGATTTTTCTCAGCACGCACTGCATCCAAGAATTTGCTGTGCCAGTTACCGACCACTTCAAAGTCTGTCCACACCATCGGTTTTCGCAAAAAAGTGATGGCGTTCTTTTTGTCAAGACCTTTGGCAGTTTTCTCGGCTTCGCCGCTCTGCGCGGCGAATTGATAAAGCGGATATTTCTGGTGTTCAATTGCGATACCACCGGAGAGTGTAACGTGGTCTCCTGTAGCGAAACAGCGAAATTCATCTCGAATTTTTTTCGCGATCTCTGGCAATGCGCTCCAGCCGCCAACGATGAACAGATCATCCCCGCCTGCATAGATGAGTTCCAGTATTTCTTTATCGTGATTTTTATTGTATTCACGGCAGAGTTGCGGGACGTAGCCCTCAAAAAAGAGACGAAATTCTCCGCTCAAGGTTGTCAGGCGCGAGATAGTTGCGTTTCCGAGTTTGTCAGTGAAAACAGTGCCGAGGTCGTCTACGTCCATCCGCAATGCACCGAGCCAGTGAACGCCTTCAGAAGCTTCTGCAAGATAATCGTAATCTGCGATTTTTTCTGGATCATCGGTATCGTGTCGACGCGCAATGACCGGTTTGAATAAGCGAAAATCGTAACTGACGGGGATACCTTCTGATGGATCGGTGCTGTTAGAGACTGCAGCTCCCTGAAAGTCTACTGTGTCTTCGAGGAAATGGGTATCGCCGATACGGTAGACAGCGGCGTGTTTTGTGTTCTCAGGTGGTGTGGGTTTGTCGTCTACAGTTTCGCGAAGGTGGACTGCTATTCCGAATGCCTTGATCGCATCGTGCCAGATCGGTGTGTCTGGAATGGACGATTCTGGCACTTTGAAGGTAATAAGATATTCAGGATTTCGCAATTTTTTGCCAAGATCATCAAATTTCCAATGATTTTCTCTGTTTGAGTGAGGTTCCGCGCGAGGTTCAAAGAGATTTTGAAACATAGCTTCGTTGCCTATCTCTTTCCATTTCTCCCGTTTTCTCTCCTGCACATTTTTTGAAACGGCATCCCACTTACACAAAAAGTTCTCGGGTTTAAAATCGCGTGCCTTTATTGAGATACCCGCTAAAATGCAAGAGAGGTCGCCCTTGTGGAGATGCCATAATTTTTGGGAGATATTTTGACGGATGCTGTCCAATTTCACTTTGGCTTCGCTATCGGGTGCAAGGATATAGAAGTGTCCGCCACTGGCAAGCAAGAGATTTGTGATAGGCAATTCAAACTGCTCTAAAACATAGTGTGCTATTGACTCTGTCAATAGCTGCAAATAAAAAGACCTGCCTCGCAATTGGTTCGCAGCCCCGTCAGAGAGGATCTGATAGAGGAAATTCTGAATTCCGGAGATGTCGCCTTTTATAAGCGCGCTGATGTTCTTATCTGAATCTTGTGGTTTGGGGAATAGCGCATCAACATCTGTTTCGGTGAGTTCGCGTCCGATGCAGGCGGCGATTGCTGCGGTTGTGCGGAGATGATCATAAAGCGATATATCTGGCACAGACTTCTCTTTGCTCGGTTCCCAGGGGGTTGCAGACGGTATACGTGCTGTGTATTTGTGGAGGAGTGCTACGATGGTTTGATAATGTGCTGGCGTGTAGTGTTTACCTTCCGTTATTTTACCGAATGTCTCTTTGAAGTCCTTCCATAATTTCTCGTATGCGTCCCGATTGATGTCTGGGGTTTCCACTGGAATAACCGTGTCTCGGTCCAGATTGAGTGCTGTCAGTGGATAGCGTTAGTCTTTCGTAGCACATTTGAGGCGTGAGAGTGACGAAACAAGCGCGGATTGGACAAAATCCTCTCTTTCCCGCTCTTCGTCTTCGCGTTCGGTAGCGGAGAGACGATCCGCTAAGATCACCTGTTTTTCTATCAGATGTTGAAGGTGTGTCGGACTATGGTGATGATGTCGGATGGCGTTTTTGAAGGTATCTCCACACGGCGAGAAAAAATCGGCGAAATCCTCGTTGACAAATTCGTAACTCTGTTCTTGGTGAGATTTGAAGCGGTCAGTGGCACGTTGCCGGAATTTTCCGATGTCGTGAAGCAGTGCGGCGAGGTGTAAGTGTTGGAGTGCTTTCAGTGAGTTCTGTCCTTATGATTTCAATTGGGTGCGGGTTCAACTGAAAACAATTATAATACCTGATACTGATTCTGTCAAGCTAAAATTTTCGATTCCATACTGGTTCGATTAGAAAATGGCTGTCGACGATCAGGAGTCAGAGGTCAGTGTGATTTCGCTCTATAGTGATGCCATTAGAAGTTTCACGCACTTTCATGGTAAGAAATGCACCTACGGTGTCAATGTAGCGGTTTCGGGTCCCATAGGTTGGGTAGAGCGGAACCGAAAAGCGGAGGGTAGCATTCCAAATACGCGTGAAGTACGCCCGTTGCCATCTCCCCTCAACACCGCATCGTTTGCGTTTGGATTCCATACTGGTTCGATTAAAAGCTGTGCTCATTTTTTAAAGCTCCTTGCGAAATGCTGCGAATTACAGCGAAAAATATCATCGTCTCGTTTTTTGTAATTGTGAGTATATCACAATCTGTCCTATTCCATACGGGTCGATTAAAAGTTACCTCTAAGCAATACGAAACTTTGGACAATTTCCGGCAGGGAGCCCGTAGGTCGGGTAGAGCGGTAAAACTCAATCCGGCATGTTGTTACCAAAACAGCAGTTCACCCACACTCGTTTCATATAGACATATACAGCGAAACCCGACACACCCACGGCTTTGAGAAAAACTGGTTCGATTAAAAGCCATAAAGGAATGTTTACCGTAAACACAGAGGATGTAAGTTTCTATTCCATACTGGTTCGATTAAAAGTGCCGATCCAAGCAGCGAACATCGACATCGGGATAGGGTTTCTATTCCATACTGGTTCGATTAAAAGTGAACGCGGACGGCTCTGCTATGAGGCACTCGTTATGTTTCTATTCCATACTGGTTCGATTAAAAGATCGTGCGCACGGTGTATCGTGTTCGGTTTGAGGCGTTTCTATTCCATACTGGTTCGATTAAAAGGCACTACCTTCACGATTACCCAGCACCAAAATGAAGTTTCTATTCCATACTGGTTCGATTAAAAGCTTCATCCATCATAATCTCCCAGTCTTCGCCAAGGTTACGTTTCTATTCCATACTGGTTCGATTAAAAGTGTGTCTGTTGTGCGCGTCGGTTGTCCGTGATTTTGTTTCTATTCCATACTGGTTCGATTAAAAGCTACGGCACAGCCTGCCGTAGTCTTCATAGAAATGTGTTTCTATTCCATACTGGTTCGATTAAAAGGTCAATAATCCTATATTCTTGGTATAGGTGAGACACGTTTCTATTCCA
>JAGWBV010000091.1:0-4914 GCA_021295715.1 Candidatus Poribacteria bacterium
GTGTCATAGACAGAAAGCATCACGTAATTTGAAAAGTGAATTAACCTCGGAACCTCACAGGTTCAGAGAACCCTCCAAATATGGAGCATCATGGCGATCGATTCTACTCGGGACAGTCCTTATCATCCCGAACATGTACTGGATTCTGGATTCTGCCGGTCAAGGGTATCCCACCACGATCTCCCTCTACTTTAACGTCATCTTCTGCATCTTTGTTATCATGGGTGTTAACCTCTTCTTAGTCCGGATAGCACCAAGGATTGCAATGCAACAAGGCGAATTGCTGACAATTTACGTCATGTTGGCGATCGCTTCCTCACTTGCAGGACACGATGTACTCCGCGTATTGATTCCGATGATCCCGTACGCATTTTGGTATGCGACACCAGAAAATGACTGGACAGACCTGTTTCATCGGTATATCCCCGACTGGATGGCTGTTAAGGACAGATCTTTCTTGACGGAGTATTATCGCGGCGAAACAACCCTTTACCAATGGGAAACTGTCCAAGGATGGCTCACAACAACTTTTGTCTGGGGAGGCTTCCTATGTGCAATGGTCTTTCTGATGGTGTGTATTAACAGCCTTGTTCGGAAACAGTGGACAGAGCACGAGAAACTGAGTTACCCCATCATCCAACTGCCGCTTGAGTTGACGAGTGGCGGTAGGACGAACTTACTGACGAATAAAATGATGTGGCTCGGTTTCGGCATCGCTGGTGCAATTGACATCCTCAATGGACTCCACTACCTCTACCCGACTGTGCCGAGTTTGGGCGGCAGGCTCTACGATTTACGTCCCTTCTTTACACAGAAGCCATGGAGTGCTATCGGATGGAGTCCGATAGCCGTGTTTCCGTTCGCGGTAGGCATCGCTTTCTTTATTCCGCTGGACTTATCGTTCTCGTGTTGGTTTTTCTATCTCTTCTGGAAGGCAGAGCGAGTTTTCGGAGATGCCTTAGGGGTCCGCGGCATGCCGAATTTCCCTTTCACCGATGAACAGTCTTTCGGGGCATATCTCGGCTTGTTCGTTATCGCGATTGTGGCGACGCGAAAACACCTAGCGCAAGTCGGACGGAAGTTATTTAAAAACGATCCGCGTGTTGATGACTCAGAGGAACCGATGTCTTATCGAGTGACAACGTTAGGTCTCATCGCGAGTCTTGCGTTTATCGTCGGTTTCTGCAAAACGGCGGGGATGTCTATCTGGGTGATTCTCGTATTTTTTGGCATCTATTATGCCATCTCTACGGCGGTGACCCGAATGCGTGCGGAACTCGGATCGCCTGTCCACGATTTGCACTTCATTGGACCTGATGAGATGATGCCTCGCATTTTCGGGACGCGCCTGCTCGGTCCACACAACTTAACCATAATGGCGTACCTGTTCTTCTTCAATCGCGCCTATCGTGGGCATCCGATGCCACACATCTTGGAGGGGTTTAAATTAGCGGAACGCACCGGAATTTCCAATCGGCGCTTGCTCATTGCGATGTGCATTGCGATTGTCATTGGGACATTTGCCTCATTTTGGGCATTCTATCACATCTCTTATGTAGAAGGCGCGCGGGACTGGTTTGCCGGAAGACCTTTCAATCGACTACAGAGTTGGCTGACCTCGCCGAGAGCACCAGATGTACCCGCAATCGTCGCAATGTGTATCGGTTTCCTTATCACCGGTTTCCTGATGATAATGCGGATGCGGCTCTTTTGGTGGCCCTTTCATCCCGCTGGATTCGCTATCTCCAGCAGTTGGTCAATGAACGTGTTCTGGTTTTCGATTTTGGTGAGTTCGGTCATCAAATGGATTATTCTTCGGCACGGTGGTGTGAGTGCACACCGAAAATTGATTCCGTTCTTCCTCGGTCTGATTTTAGGCGAATTCATCATCGGCAGTATATGGAGCCTCATAGGAATTACAACAAATCAACCGATGTACCGGTTCCTATTTTAGTGTCTATCTCTTCATTGTAGGTCCGATTTTGATAGCGGTTGGATATAGTGAATCTGCCTTGCAACTTCAGTGAAACCCATAGCCGGATAAAAACTGGTACCTATAGGGTTCTGTTCCAGAGTTTCAATGCGCGCATAAAGCATCCCTTCTGCTTGCAAATACGACAACGCTTTTTCAATGAGTCGCCTACCGATGCCACGACGTTGAAACTTCGGTAGTACAGCGAGGTTCGGAATACTACCGATGCGTGTTGAGCGGTTAAGTCGGGTTGTGATGTAACCAGCAATTTCCCCTTCAACCTCCGCTACAAAAAGCCCATCCGGGTTCGCTGCTGTATCGTCATCAATATGGGACATTTTGCGTTCTTCCCAGCCTATATCGCCAATACGCCCAAACCGGTCTTCGATATTTTTGTCTATGGACACCTTCTCAAAACAGATAGCGGTAATCTGTCGAAGTGTTTGCAGATCGCTCGATTTATAGTTTCGGATCATCTCTTTCTCTCTTTTTGTGGACTGATTTACAAAGTCCGTCCGTCTTGGGAACACAAACTATTTCAAGATAGCCATCTTTCCTGTTGATGAGATCTCGTTCGTAACGGAGAATCTCAACCTCCAGTTGTCCCTGCAGGATGTGCCTTTTTCTTAACTCACACCAATTATTTATCGGACAAAGATATGTTATACTCTATGCCAAAAAAATACAAATTTTCGCCTGAGAAAATTGAAATGCTAAGATGAAAAGCCGAAAGTTGAGTGGCTTCGAGATTCAAAACACCGATCTTGAAAAATATGTGGGTGTCTGCTATAATTGCGGACAGAATATTCTCAGGAGGGACATTGCGTGATCCGTGAAGCAATTCAAAAGGTTATGGCAGGGGATGCCTTAACCGAAACAGAAATGATTGACACCATGAACGAAATCATGGAAGGTGAGACGACAGACGCTCAGATTGCCTGTTTTCTTACTGCATTGCGACTTAAAGGCGAAACAATAGCAGAGATTACAGGAGGAACACGTGCCATGCGCGCTAAAGCCACGCCTGTTCCAACACTTCATACACCTGACTTGCAGGCTACACCCAAAGTCCCACGACTTGTTGATACGTGTAGTACAGGTGGTACAGGTTTGAACCATTTCAACATCTCAACAACTTCCGCCATTGTTACCGCCGGAGCAGGTGTGCCGGTCGCAAAGCACGGCAACCGAGGTGTGACACGACAGAGCGGCAGTGCGAACGTACTTATGGCGTTAGGCGTGAACATTGAAATTGGTCCTAAACACGTCGGACGATGCATTGATGAAGTCGGCATCGGTTTTCTATTCGCACCAACACTGCACGGAGCGATGAAATACGCCATCGGACCGCGGCGCGAGATCGGAATTCGGACGATTTTCAATGCCATAGCACCGCTGACCAATCCGGCAGGACCGCAGGCACAGGTGATCGGTGTCTACGCACCAGAACTGACTGAGGCACATGCGAATGCACTGAATAGTCTCGGATGTCAGCACGCATTTATTGTGCGTGGAGATGACGGTTTGGACGACTTCACGACGACTACAACCTCTCGCGTCTCCGAACTTCGAAACGGCACTGTTGAAACCTATACCCTTGATCCCACATCACTCGGAATTCCAAGGGCGGAACCCGAAGCACTTCTGGGTGGTGCACCGGAGGAGAACGCTGAAATGATAGTCAATCTCCTAAAGGGTGAAGAGGGACCCAAACGCGACATTGTTGTGCTAAATGCTGGGGCAGCGATTACTGCCAGTGGGAAAGCAGATAGCCTTGCTGCTGGGACCGAACTTGCCTCAGAATCCATTGACTCGGGCGAAGCATTGGCAAAACTGGAGGCTCTGAAGTCAGTGTCGAACAGTTAAACTGTAACCCCTTTTACGAGAAAAGGATAAATGGATTGATATTAGACACTATCATTGCCCATAAACAGAAGGAACTCGCAGCCGAACAGAAGTTGGTGCCGATTGCTAAATTGGAAACGAAGATCGCAAATCTTCCACCAACGCGGAATTTTCGCGATGCCATTACAGGCAAAGGGACCGTTAAACTTATCGCGGAGGTGAAGAAAAAGTCACCCAGTAAAGGCATTATCCGCGAAGATTTCGATCCGGTGTCAATTGCCGATATCTACGTCGAAAACGGCGCTGCTGCGATCTCTGTGTTAACAGACAAACATTTTTTTGCAGGTGAACTCGGCTACCTGCGCGCAATCCGAGAAATCGTTGATGTACCGCTCCTCCGAAAAGATTTCACAATTGATGTATATCATATCTACCAAGCTCGCGCAGCGGGGGCGGATGCCATTTTACTGATTGTGGCAGCATTGACAGCCGCAGAGTTGCGGACGTTCATGAATATTGCAGAGGCGTTATCACTGGCGTGTTTGGTGGAGGTGCACACACGAGAAGAATTAGCCATCGCGTTGGACGTGGATGCCCAGATAATTGGTATCAACAACCGAGATTTACGCACATTTCATACGGATATTGCGACAACGTTCCGTTTACGTGAAGCCATTCCAGCGGATAAAGTCGTGGTGAGTGAAAGCGGCATCTATTCGCGTGAAGACGTGATGCGACTACAGGAGGCGGGTGTGCAAGCAATGCTTGTTGGTGAGTCATTGATGCGGAGCCCTGACATTGGTGAACAGGTTCGACATCTTTTAGACTATTAAAGTGGCAGTTAGCAGGTAGTCGGCTGTCAGTGGTCCCCCTGATGGCTATTCTGTAACTATTGTCCTCGGGAATTACGGGCATTCGGGCGTAAAGCCCAATCCTTTAGGTTTGGGATATAAGCCCGCTAAAGGCGTAATCCCTGTGAAATAAACTTGACATTTTTAGCAAATTGTAGTATAATTAGAGTATCAAGTTGGCAGACATAAACAGCGTTGTCGCAAGGCAATGTGTCTGCCTACCCACTGTTTAGGGGTTAAAGACTT
>JAGWBV010000091.1:5019-17941 GCA_021295715.1 Candidatus Poribacteria bacterium
CGTATGCCGGTTATGAGGCAATGTGCGCGCACTTGAGTGATTTCAAAAAGACGACGCACCCGCATTGGAATGCTTTGCCAAGCCAAGCAATTCAACAAGAGTTGCAACGTATCCATTTGGCATATGATCGGTTTTTCAAGAAACTCGGGGGTAGACCGAACATCAAAAAGAGACACAAGTTCAAGTCTATCACCTTTCCAGGAGAAGCGGGGTGGTCTCTGAAAAATAATCGTATCACGCTCACCTTCCGTAAGTGGGAGAAGGGTAAGTGGCGATTTGATAAAGTACCATATACTTTCCATAAGCACCGCCAGTGGCATGGAAGTATCAGTCGTATCACACTCAAGCGAGACAATTGCGGAGACTATTGGCTCTGCCTAATCACAACCTACACGGATTTTAGACCGCTGCCGACAACAGGTAAAAGCGTTGGGGCAGACTTCGGCATGAAAGACGCATACTTGACCCTCAGCACGGGTGAGAAAAAACAACACCCGCACCCTTTGAAACAGTCCTTAAAGAAACTGCGAACCCTCAACAAAAGCCTTTCGCGTAAAGTTAAAGGTTCTAACAGTTGGTGGCGGTGTGTGAGAGTAATCACACGTCTGTATCGGAAAATCAGCAACCAACGCAAAGACTTTCATTGGCAACTCGCCTCTGAACTGTGTAAGAAGTTTGATACCATCGCCATTGAAACATTGAACCTTGAGGGTATGAAACGCTTGTGGGGACGTAAAGTTTCTGACCTCGCCTTCTCCGAGTTTGTTGAGATATTGAAGTATAAGTGTCGTAAACATAAGCGTCTTTTAAAACAGGTTGGTCAGTGGACTGCGACCACGAAACCGTGTAGCGATTGTGGGTTTCATAACGAAACGCTAACTTTGAACGATAGGCAGTGGAGGTGTCCCGATTGTGGTTCACACCACGACAGAGACATCAACGCTGCGCTAAACATTTTGCGGGCAGGGATAGCCACTATTTAGTGATATGCCTGTAGTGTAGGAGACTCCAGGGAAATGCCCGCGGGAGCAGCCGGTAGTCGGCTGTCAGTGGTCCCCCTGATGGCTCTTCTGTAAATATTGTCCTCGGGAATTACAAGGAAGTAACGGTAATACCGTGTCGTTTCAGGAGGGCAGTGGTTACACCGTCCCCGGGCATGAGAGTCCCTGAAAAAGTGCCATCGTAGATGTCGCCACAGCCACAAGATGGACTCCTCGCTTTCAGAACTACATGTGTCGCTTCGTTTGATTGTGCAACCTGCAAAGCGTGGTGAGCACCTTTCAAATAGGCTTCCGTTACGTCCATACCTTCAGCAGTCATAACCTTTGCCTTGCCATCGAGAACATCACTGCCATCACCGCCGACAATCTCTGCAGGCGGACGTGGTGTTGGCAACCCACCTGATTCCTCAGGACAGACAGGGATAAGTTCATACGTCTTCCGTTGTTTTATCGCTGTTTCGTTTCGGCTGTCCCCGCCGTCATATCGGCAGCGGATGCCAAGGAGACAAGCACTAATGACGACTTTCATCTTCCCGTAAAACCTCAAATTGGTTCATGATTAAATTCGTCTCACCCGCCTTCAGTTGCAGGTAACGCTTTTCCAATTGGCAGAGAATATCGCATAATAGCGAGGCACGGCAGATTTCAAAGTTTCGATTCTCCGAGAGCGCATGTGCCATACGCACAGAGGTCGCGGTTCCACGCAGTTCGGACGGAAAATCCTCCAATGCGTTATTGACATTCACACCGAAACCCAAAACAAAAAAAGGTTGATGTTCTTGATCATAGGCGAGTTCTGTTAAGACACCCGCAACCTTTTTCTTTCCGATCCGGACATCATTAGGCATTTTAATACGAGCGTCAAGCCCATGCGTTGTGCGGATTGCTGCTGCTATTGCCATCGCACCGATGAGATTCGGGAGTGTAACCTGATCGCGAAGGAGTCGATGTTTAAAAACGACGGACACGAGGAGACATTTTCCCGACGGTGCCTCCCAGTTCCTACCATACCTGCCGCGCCCAGCGGTCTGGTGCTCTGCAATAATGAGCGTTCCTTCTGCTGCACCCGTCTTGCCGCGAGCAAGGGCGATATCGTTGGTAGAAGCAACCTGTGAATAGTGCTCAATTTGGCAGCCTATAAGCGTTATCTGAAGCGTTGACCGCAGATTTTTTACCTTCGCACCAAGTGGGAAATCGCAAAGTTGGTTCATTGACATTCTATAAAACTCACATACCTCCCTGTTGGTTTGTTACTACACTTAACCGTGTTTAAAAAATCCGAGGAAACTACTGACTCAGATGTCTCTCCGCTTCAATCCGCCATTGTTCGGGTGGATCGAGTTCAAGAAAACGCTGCCATTGTGTTCTCGCCTCTTCGCGCTTCTCTCTGTATTCATACATTAACGCGAGGTTGTAATTCGCCGTCAAGTTACCCGATTCCAGTTGTATCACCCGTTCAAACTGCTCTGTTGCTGCGCCGAGTAAGTCCATACTAAAAAGGTTATTGGCATAGTTGAGTAGCGTCGGCACATGTGTATCGTCCAAAGCGAGTGCCTTTTCCAGCGTCTCTTTCGCAGCGTTGTAATCCAAAGCATGTGCGTAGTAAAGATCACCGAGGCGTTGATATGTTTTGATGGCAATCTCGTCGTCTGCTTCGACAGGTTGTTGAATAAGCGCAGCCTCCGCCTCATAATGTTGAATTGCCTGTTTCCACGCCTGCTCCCATTCTGAAATCTGACCGAGATGCGAGTGGATACCTCTGTATTCTGGCGCGTGGGAGAGCATATTTTCAAAAACCTCTTTAGCGAGTCGGTGCCGATCGATTTCCAGATACATGACCCCGAGTTGGTAGTTCGCCTCGCGGTTTTTGGGTTGCACTTCAGTCACTTGTTTGAAATCCTCTATAATCTGGCTATAGCGATACAACGTTTTGCCAATCCGTCTGTAGCGGAGCGTGATCATCCCGCGGTGGAAATACGCATCTACATAGTCTGAATTCAACGCAATCGTTCTGGTATATTCCTTGACAGCCATTTCGGCATGTTTATGATAGTCATCTCCGAGCGTTTCGGCATGTCGGTCCAGGATACGCGCATAACTATAGTGCCAGTCAAACTTCTCAGGATTGTATTGATTCGCCAGTCCGAAGTACCGAATCGCACTCTCACGTTCGTCGCGTTTCTCGAAGATAACAGCAAGAAGATGGTGGAGTTCTGGATGATTAGGTTCAATTTCTAACGCCGGTGGATAGACTCGAATGATATTATCTTCATCATTGCGTTCACGATAGATAGCACCGAGTTGGAAAAAGGGTGTAACTTCTGTTACTTCGAAAAAAGGGCTTTCAATCGACGCCGTATCAAGTCCAATCGTTTTCTCGTAATGTCCGATGGCGTTGTCTATGTTGCCTTTTTGTTCAAACAGAACTGCCGCGTGATAATGTGCCGAGACATCATCAGGATTGAGCCGAACAGTTGCGAGAAACGCGGGCAGTGCAGCGTCGGGCTGTTCCAGCGCGAGGTAAGAGAGTGCCATTAAATAGTGTGCCTCGATCATATCCGGGGCAATCTTGATAATCTTCTGTAAAGTGTCGATTGCCTGCTGATGTGCCTCTCGGTTTCGGTAAATGTGAACCATCTTGAAAAGCACATCCGGTTGCTGTGAATTTAAGGTTAAGGTGCGTTTATAAAAGATGAGAGCGTTGTCTGTGTCGCCGTGAGCCTCGTAACTCTGTCCCAGTAAATAGACAGCACCAACATCTTCCGGAAACAACAGGAGGTGTGTATTCAAAGATTCAATAGCCTCTTGATAGTCCGCTGCCTCAAAAGCACTTTGCCCTTGCGCGATAAATCTGTTCGCTAATTCTGGATTTAATGCCAATGCGCGTTTAAAATAAACGACAGCAGTCTCTACATCTCCGTGTTGGTGATAAAGTTCACCGAGTTTCAAGTAAACATCGTTGAAATCACCTAAGAGGAGTTCCGCCTGCATAAGACTTGGATCAGCTTCTATAATCTCAATAGTCTTTTCGTAAGATTCGATGGCTTTCTGAATGTTGCCCACATCGGCTTCAAGCGTACCCGCATAAAAATAGGAACGCGGGTCGTCAGGAAGGACTACCATTGCTTTCTCAAGGAACGGCATCGCTTCATCTGACGTTATCAAACCTGCGAAGTAAGGTTCAAGCGGTTCATAGAGGGTGTCCTTAAGGCTCGGAATGAGAGACAATGCCTGTCGGTAATGTTGCACCGCTGTCGCGGCATCGCCACTGGCATAGAGGTTCTCGCCGAGTGCGAAAAGTGCGTTCGCATGCATCGGTTCAACCTCAATTACGCGTTGATATATGTTAATGGCACCGTCTATGTTACCTTTTTCATCGAAGATAACCGCCAGTTCATAAAGGACTTGTGCTGAGTAGTCCTGATGTTGCGATCCTTTCGCGTATTCTTTTAACGCCTCATCAAAGAACCCCTCTGTAGCAAGGACCTGTCCAAGTTTGAAGTAGGCAGGTGCGAATCTTTTATTTTTTTGGGTAATATTCTCGAAGGTCTCACGGGCACGGTCGATTTCACCCTGAGCGAAATAAACCAAACCGATACCGTATTGTGGGTATTCCCACTTTCTGTTTACCTTCCGTGCTGCGTCAAAGGCTTGGAGTGCTTCTATGTAATTCTGCTGTTTTAAGTGAATCTCACCCATCCTATAGTAAGCTGGATAGTAGTTGGGGTTTAAACGGATGCACGCCTCAAATTCAGCAAGTGCTAAATCATCTTGGTTTCCCTGATCCTGATAGATACCGCCGAGGTTAAAGCGCGCCCAAAATAAATCTGGGTCAATCTCAACGGCGTGCTGAAAATAAGCAATAGCAGTGTCCAACGCTTCGCCGGTTTCTGTTGCTTGAAGGGCATGTATGTATCCCAAGCCGTAATAGAACGCTGCTTTGCTTTTCGGAGAGGAAGGTTGCTGTGCTTGTTGGTTGTTCTCTCTTGCGGTATAAAGCATGAGGAGTGCGGAGAGATGTCCCTGTTTCTGCCATTTGAGGATAAGTTCGCGATGTTTCTCCGCGGGTTTCTTCTTTTCTTGCAATGCCTTTGTGAAGTCTTTTCTCATGTTCGATTCCCACTTTTCCGCGGCGAAAGAAACCTGTAAAAAAGACGTATTGAATCCGATGCCTATGATGAGCATTATAAATATGAGATTTAGCAGAGTTCTTTTCATTTTTCTGATTTTCCTTTTAATCGATCAATCTTTGCGCGCGTAGGCATTGAAGGTGTCGCACCAACCACAGTCACTGCCGCTGCTCCAGCCGTATTTGCAAACGCAACTGCTGAGCGTAAGATCTCGCCACTTGCCAGTGCAGTCGCGAGGGCACCACAAAACGCATCACCTGCACCTGTTGTATCTACAGCCTCAACAGCCAACGCCGAAACGTGTTCAGATTCGGTGGCTGTCAACATCAATGCCCCTTGCTCTCCAAGCGTTAAGACAACAGCAGTGCTCGCCGCATCCACCATGCGGGCGCGTAACACCCCTGCTGCCTGGTGCGCATCCTCGTGATTTTCAATCTTCATCTCTGACAACAACTCTGTTTCGGATTGGTTTGGGATAAGAATGTCAACGGACGCTAACAAGCTACCCGGCAGTGGTTGTGCAGGCGCGGGATTTAATATCACAGTCGTCCCGTGTGTCTTAGCGATCCGTGCAGCGTGCTCCGATGCTGCAACCGGTGTTTCTAATTGTAAAAGTAGAACATCGGCGTTTGCGATGTCGTCGGCAGCGGCATCTATATCTGTTGTTGTAAGTGCCATATTTGCCCGCGGCACGACGATGATGCTATTGTCTCCATCCGGTTCAATAACGATGGTTGCCACACCTGTCCCGACATCTGTACGTTTTGTGACAAACCTGTTATTAATGCGTTCGTTTTCCGTTGCCGCGAGGAGCATATCTCCGAAAAGATCGGCACCGACACTTCCAATCAGTGTGACTTCGGCACCTAACCGTGCAGCGGCAGTTGCCTGATTAAATCCTTTTCCACCTGTAAAAATATCAAAAGCATCGCCGATGAGCGTTTCGCCTTTGCCGGGTCGCCGCGGTGCGCGGCATACCAGATCGACGTTCAGACTGCCAACAACGGCAACTTTCGGGATTGATTGGTTTATCACAACTTGTTCCTATCTTTCTAACGATTTTTGGCAATTATAGTTGACATGTAGTGTGAGTGTCAAGATTTTTACAACGACGCGGTTTGCCTCCTATTCCAATCTTGACAGAGCAGTTTTGGCTTGCTAACTGCACCCGAAAGTGCTATTATGCACATCAGCAGCGGTATGGTAAATCCTACGAACCGACAGGGAGTGTGCCGGAGACTTTCATGAATTCTAAATTGAAATATGCTATTGGCTTTTTAATATTTTTCGGCATTAGCCTTGCGCTTAGATGGCGAGCGGAACAGGTGAGCGATGCGGAAACCCTTGTGTGGTACAGCATAATTCCGCCGTTACTTGCTGTTACATTAGCGATTCTGACAACGCGACTGCTCCCAAGTCTTAGTATAGCAGTAGGTGTGGGGATTCTGCTCTCGTGGTATCAACAAGGTGCCATCCCGATCGGTTTTTTGACGGAAGTTGTTTGGTTTGTGCGTGCTGTGAGCATCGGAAACGATGGCATAGATCTCTTCAATTTCTGGGTCGTTCTGTTTGTGTGCCTTATTATGGCGACAATCTCCGTTGTGGTAGCGTCCGGTGGGATTGGTGGTGTTGTTGTGTGGCTTTCTCAGTTTGCAAAGGGACCGCGTTCAGCCCAATTTATCACCGGGTTGATGGGGATTGTCATCTTCATTGGGGATTATTCCAACGCCATGCTTGTCGGTCCCACGATGCGTCCACTCACCGATCATCACCGCGTTAGCCGTGAAAAATTGGCGTTTCTTGTGGATTCTACAAGTGCACCGATTGCCGGTCTTGCGTTCGTCAGCACTTGGATCGGTTATGAAGTGGGTCTCTTTGAAGATATTGCCACAACAATTGGTCTCGAACGTGACGGGTATTCCATGTTCTTTGATGCTCTCGGCTTTCGGTTCTACTGCATCCTGACGATTATTTTCGTGATTGTCAATGCAATCAGCGGCAGAGATTACGGCGCGATGCACAAAGCAGAAAGGCGTGCCCGGGAGACAGGAGACATCGCCGCCCCCGATGCGAAAGCACTTGGACACACGACATCTTTCACGAGTCTACCAAATGCTGCCACACAACCCTTTTCAGCAGTTTTGCCGCTCTTAACGCTTTTCGGATTGCTCTTGGCGGGTTTTTGGATCGATGGTGAGGGAACAGGCTTTATTTTTTCACTAACTGCGTGGCGAGACGCGCTTTCAAAGGCAGACAACGTCAAGATTCTGGCGGGTGCGGCAGGGAGTGCATTTATTGTCTCAATTGTTTGTGCACGCTGGCTCTCAAAACTACGATTCTCGGATATCGTCCCGGTTGTTTGGAGCGGTGTGAAAGGGAGCCTAACGCCGTTGAGTATTCTGCTATTGGCGTGGGGGTTAAAAGCGAGTTGCGATAGACTGATGACGGGTCAATTCCTCGCAACCATGCTCAGTGATATTGTGTCGCCACTTTGGTTTCCGATCTTCGTCTTTGTGTGCGCATCGGTTACCTCTTTTGCGACTGGGACAAGTTGGGGCACGATGGCGATCCTGATTCCCACCGCGATCCCAGTGGCGTTTTCGCTTGATAATGGAACTTACGGGCTCACAACAATCATCTGTCTCGGTGCAGTGTTAGACGGTGCCATCTTCGGGGACCATTGCTCACCACTTTCAGATACAACAATTCTCAGTTCCATCGCCAGTAGTTGTGACCCGCTTCACCACGTGAGGACACAATTGCCATATAGTCTCACTGTGGCAATCATCGCTTTAGTCTGTGGCTATCTTCCTGCCGCGCTCGGTATCTCCTCAGCAATTGGAATTGGTAGTGGTACAGGTCTGATTATCTTACTGTTTTATGGTATTGCAGGTTTCCGAAAACTTCAGGAATCGAGAAGCCTATAGGTATCTGCACCGTTAGCGGAGTCGACTCTTACAGAAAACTGAAGGAGAAAAGGAGAACTGACATGAAGGTTGAACTTGAGGGAAAAGTAGCAATTGTTACGGGGGGCGCGAATGGTATTGGCCGCTCTACTGTAGATGCGTTGGTTGACAATGGCGCGCAGGTGGCAATCGTTGACATTGACACGCAAGCAGGCATGAAAACCGTTGAGGAGGTTAAAGAAAGCGGGGGGAACTGTCTGTTTGTGGAAGGTAACGTCTCAGACGCAGCGCAGATGGAGGATATCGCTGCTCGGATTGCAGCACATTTCGGTAAAATTGAAATTTTAATAAATAATGCCGGAATTAACACACGAAGTGATAGGGTGCCGATTCATCAGTACACCTTAGAGGACTGGCATCGGATCTTGGAAATAGACCTCACAGGTGTTTTTGCGACGAGTCGCGCTGTCATTCCATATATCTTGGATACGCACAGCACGTCTGGCTCCGAAAACGCGACGGGACGTATTGTCAACATCAGTTCTATTGCTGGACTGGTACCGCTCCGTTTACAGAGTGCTTACGTTGCGGCGAAAGCAGGGGTTGCGAATCTGACGCGTTCAATGGCGTTGGAACTTGGACCCGAAGGGATACTCGTGAATGCTGTTGCCCCCGGTTCTACCTTGACGCGTGGCACGGAGGCACTCTTTTACGGAGATGACGGCGCGTACACGGAAAACGCCGCGAGCCTGCTATCGCATATTCCGCTCGCAAGACCCGGACAAACGACTGAAATTGCAGCAGCAGTGCTTTTCCTCGTCTCACCAGATGCGAGTTATATTAATGGAACTGTCCTCGCAGTAGACGGTGGTTGGATCGCCGGTTATACGAGAGACTGGTAAATTAACGAGAATTGCCACTTTGTAGCATAAACTTTTAGTTTCTGCCTGTAGGTTACTTTAAATAAAGGAGAAAAAATGGCAAAGATTACTATGTTTAAAGGGTATCAAGGGGAACCTCCTATTCCGAAACCAGCACATCAGGTACAAGCGAATGTTGTCACCGTCCAAGACGGTGTGCCTGTCAAGTATTCGGGCTGTGATGGGATCGGTGTTCGAGTCGTGCATCCTGCCAATCCGAACGCGCCTGCACAAAACTTGGGCTTAGTCGTGTTTTTTGTGCCACCACACGTCGTTCTTGAACCGGGAAGCCATCATACCGAGGAATGCTACGTGATTCTAAAAGGGAAAGGCGTGATGACACTCGCTGGTGAAAAGATCCCTGTTGAAGCGGGAACGTTCATTCATCTCCCTCCGTGGTGTGAACATGGCATCGAAAATACGGGCGATGAGTCTATGGAGGTATTGATTTGTACATCCCCACCGAATCCGTAAATTGACTGATGAATTGGGATTATGGGCACTATAATTGCTAATTTCCCGTATATCCACACTTTTCAGCAATTTTTGCATTTTAATTTAACCCTTTTCCTGTATTTTACGTTAAATAAGTGTCTTAACTGTTTAATATAGGCGGATAAACCGCGCCTTTAATTATTCTGTGGGGGTTTTAAATTTATGCGAGGGATCATGCCGAAGTCATCTGACGTGCGGCGGGATTTTCTACGGAAAAAGCATTTTAATGGAAATTCTGCACCCGAGCAACAAGCTGACGAAGAGTTAACAACAATAGAAGAAGTGCCTGAAGAGTTGGAAGAACGAACACAGGCACTCCTTGCCAACGGCGAAGAAATCAAAGTCGCAGTCTCAACCGATTTGCGGTTCGATGGCAATTACGGCAAAGATTGGATAATTGCTACCGATAGACGGCTTATCGCTTTCAACCAGAACGGTACACCGGAACATCAAATTCGTGAGATTCCACTCACCTCAGTTGAGGCTGTTGAAATCGTTGAGATGTATGGTAACAATATCCTCAAGATCAGAACGTCCGAGGATGCCACGGAGGTTGCACGCTACTCACGTCGGGTCTCACCGAAGTTTGAGTTAGCAACGCCTGAATTAGAAACATTGGTTCAGGAAGCGAATCCGGATGTAGAACATGAGAAGCAGCACCGTCCGCAAGGTTGGGGAAAAAATAAAAACAAATGTGAAACATGTGGACAGCCGTTGCCACGCTGGTCGGGTGTTTGTGTTAATTGCGTTGAAAAGCGAAAACTCATCTTCCGGCTTATTCGATATTCATATCCTTTCTGGCACATCGCCGTTCCTGCCCTTGCCTTGATGATGATCATCCGATTCGTTTCGCTCCTACCCACTGTCCTTAGTCAGGAGATGGTCGATAACATTCTTGTCCCGGCTGGCGCAGCTGTAAACGGGGCAGCGTTAACTGAAACGGGTGAACCAATTTCACCGCCAACATGGGGACGGCTGAGCGGCATCATTGACGCGGTTTCTGGCTGGTTAACACTGCCAGTGGCTGGCAGTTGGGGACACCTTCTCACTATTATCTTCCTAATGGTGAGTTTCCGTGTTTTCACTTTGGGGGGTTCGGCTGTCCGTGGCTACATGATGGCGTGGGTCGGACAAAATATCACGCGCCGGCTCCGGAACGAAACTTATGAACATCTTAACTCGCTCTCGTTAGATTTTTACAATCAGCGCGATACCGGGAACCTGATGTCGAGAATCACACAGGATGTGGGAAGGCTTCGGGATTTCATTGCAAACGGACTGCAAGACCTTATTGGTGATTCGTTTACGCTCATCAGCATCTGTATTATTATGTTTCTCACCAATTGGAAACTGGCGGCTTGGACGCTGATTCCGGTGCCCTGTCTTATTTTCTTTACCATCTTTTTTGGAAAGAAAATGAGCAAGGTGTTTTCTGTGCTATGGAAGCGGTATGCCGATATTAGCACGATATTAGCCAGTACGATTCCTGGAGTCCGCGTCGTCAAGGCTTTTGCGCGCGAACGTTATGAGGTAAACCGATTCAACGAAAAAACATATCAGGTATTCAATGGAGAAATGAATGCGGCGAAATTGTGGACACTCTATCGTCCGATCATGGAATTCATCATTTTCTCCGGTTCTATCCTGATATGGATAGTTGGCGGTTCGCAGATTTTCGAGGGCTCGTTAAGTCTGGGCCAACTTGTAATGTTCCAAGGACTTATGGGACAGTTCATTAGACCCGTTTTCACGCTCTGCCAGATGAATGAACGGTTCATCCGAGCCGCGACCTCTGCTGATCGAGTGTTTGAAATCATGGACACTCCCCCCAGTGTCGCTGAGAAAGAAGATGCGATCGCGCTTGAAAATATCAAAGGTGATGTCGAATTCAAGGATGTCTATTTCTCTTATGACACAGAAAAGAACGCTATCAACGGTATCAGTTTCCGGGCAAAAGCCGGTGAGATGATTGGGCTGGTCGGACATAGTGGTGCCGGGAAAAGCACGGTTATTAACCTGATTACTCGCTTCTACGATCCGAGTGAAGGTTCAATAGAGATTGATGGACACGACACCCGCGATATTAAACTGAAAGCATTGCGGC
The DNA here is from genome assembly GCA_021295715.1 of Candidatus Poribacteria bacterium. NCBI lineage: Bacteria > Candidatus Poribacteria > Candidatus Poribacteria bacterium. The sequence goes on from JAGWBV010000091.1 coordinate 16,576, forward strand.
AACAGGTAGGTGTAGTACTTCAAGATCCATTCCTGTTCCAAGGGACGATCGCTGAAAATATCGGTTATTCGAAACCGGGAGCTTCTCGGCATGAGATTATCGCCGCAGCAAAAGCCGCAAACGCACATGAGTTCATCATCAAATTCTCGGATGGTTACGATACAATGGTGGGTGAACGTGGTGCTCGCGTGTCCGGCGGTGAACGACAGCGGATTTCTATTGCTCGCGCGATCCTGAAAAATCCGAGAATTCTCATCTTGGATGAAGCGACATCGTCTGTAGACACAGAAACTGAATCGAATATTCAGGAAGCGTTGGAACGGCTTGTCCGTGGTCGGACGGTATTCGCTATCGCACACCGACTTTCTACCCTCAAGTACGCGAATAGATTGGTTGTACTGAAAGACGGGAAAGTTGATGAAATTGGAACGCATGAAGAACTTCTTGCCAAAGATGGAACTTATGCGGTATTGTGCGAAAAGCAGACAGAATTGTCAAAGATTCGCGCCTTATAGGTAACCCTACCGTTCTGGTGCGCGCCTTGAAAGCACGCACCAGATACCTCTTCCTTGATGCAGAAGAAGGAGAAGTTACATAATGCAGGAAGCTACCCCGATTACCGATGAGGTGCAATTCCTTGATGCCCCCAACGTCAAAATTGCGCGTAATTCGTTTGAAGAACTCACAATTGAGCTACCAGACGGCACAAGTCACGCAAACGTCGAAGCCGTCCGATCCTTTCCGCTCACCGACTCTAACAAATATATCACACTGCTGGATAGCGAAGGCAAGGAAATCGGTATCATTCAGGACATCAAACAGTTGCCTCGCGCGTCAGCGGAAATCCTTGTGTCGGAGTTGCAGAAACGGTATTTTATGCCGAAGATAACCAAAATCCACGAGCTGGATGGTGAGTTCGGTGTTACACGGTGGGTCGTGGAAACGAATCGCGGTCCTGTAACATTTGGCATGCGGACCCGATATGATGTCGTCAGTCTTGAGAATGGACGGGTGCTTATTAAAGATGTCGACGGTAATCGTTACGAGATTGAGAACTATCACCATTTAGATCCGGCGAGTCTCGTCCTGCTTGAAACGCAATTATAGCAGTTTATTCCAGCAGGATATTCAATCTTTAAGGCGCAGTTTCCTATATTAGGCGGATCGCGCCTCTCTTTTTATCTTTCCTTCCGTCAAGACCCCATGCTTTAGCTTGGGGATGTAGACGGTGTATGGGTTTGTTGTATCAAAAACATTTGATATTGACCTAAAAATGTGGTATACTTTAAGTATCAAGTTGGAAACCAGCAGTTTCAGCATTACCGCTTGGTAATGTGCTGGTTTCCTCCCACTGAAACGGGGATAA
>JAGWBV010000092.1 GCA_021295715.1 Candidatus Poribacteria bacterium
AAATGCCTACATTTGCCGTTAAACATAGAAAAAGCAAAGGAAAAATAGATTTAGATACCTTTAGGAACGACTCCTTTTTTATGAGCCATCAGCGGTCAGTAGTCAGAAAGAGGACTCTACTTTATCAGGAAGCCTCTTTACTAAAAGCCGACGGCTAACGGTTTCCGACAGCCATCTTGCTGACAGCCATTAAATCGAGTAGTGTAATCCACACTCTTTGGTATTTTCTTCTGAAGCGGGCGCGTTCTGCCAACGCCATCGTCCCGCGCGTTTCGATTCACCCGGCTTTATTGGCGTTGTGCAAATGGTGCACCCAAGCGATTCATAATAATGGCCTTGGGCATCCGCTTCAAGCAACGGATTCACGGGAATTTCATTTTCACGGACAAATTCCCACACCTCATCGGCTGTCCACTGAATCAGCGGATTGACCTTAAGCACCGGATGTGTCGTTGAGGATATAATTTCTGCTCTTCGGAGTTGTTGTCTCGCATCCGACTGATCTCGCCGTAAACCAGTTATCCAGACATCCAATGTTTCCAAGAGCCGTTGCATCGGACGCACTTTTCGGATGTGACAACAATGTTCCTGTTTCGCTTTACTGTCAAAAAACAGATATTCGCCATGCTCCGTTACCATCTGATGGACGTCTTCGGGATCAGGCTGGATCTGTTCAATCTGGATACCGTAACGCGTCTCTGCCTGTTCAAGAAAAGCGTATGTCTCGGGGAAGAGTCGAAGTGTGTCAAGCGTACAGACTCGGAACGGCAATTGGTTTTCAGCAGCAAGGTGAATCAGCACCATGCCCGAAAGTTGTCCACTCGTGACGATTGCAGCGCGCTCTTTGAACCGCTTGAACAGAGAAAAAAGGATTTCTTGAGGGGCCTCCGTCAAGGCAATTTCTTGACAGAGAGCGTCGTCTACTGAATAATTCAATTCTTTGGCACTTGGCTTCATAGTAGTAGGCGGCTCCGTTCAGTTTCCGTCCACAGCATAGTAGTAGGCAGACTCCACTTGGTTTCCATACAGGATACGTTAAGGGAGTACCTCCATGATGTCCGATTCGATTTCAAAGTAACGACTCAAACTGAAATAACGTTCCCCTGTGTCGGGAAGAATCGTAACGACAGTTTTATCCGGTCCTTGGTCTTTTGCAACCTCTAAGGCAGCGTAGACATTCGCACCCGACGACATACCGACTAACAAACCTTCGCTTGTTGAAATTGATTTCATCGTTTGGTAGGCTTCTTCTTCGGAGACGGTGATGACTTCATCAATGACATCTACATTGAGCACTTCGGGGATCATCCCCGCGCCGAGACCATCAATTCGCGTCGGATTTGGAGGACCCCCAGAAAGCACGGCTGAAACCCGCGGTTCCACTGCAACAACTTTCACACGCGGGCATTCTGTCTTCAATACTTCCCCAACGCCTGTTAGTGTCCCACCTGTTCCGACCCCGATAACGATAAAATCGATGTCGCTACCGATGGCTTTGAGAATTTCGACCGCAGTCGTGCGTCGATGGATCTCTGGGTTCGCGGGATTTGTAAACTGGTTCGGCATATAGTGCCGTGGGTGTTTTCTGACAATTTCTTCTGCCTCCCAAATCGCACTTGCCATACCACCATGTTCTGGTGTTAGCACAATTTTCGCACCGAAGGCGGAGAGAAGTTCGTATTTCTCACGGCTGACGTTTTCTGGCATCGTCAAAATTACAGGGTAGCCTTTCGCTATACCGACGATGGAGAGTCCTAAACCTGTGTTACCGGCGGTAGGTTCAACGATGGTATCTCCTTTTCTAAGGATACCGCGTTCTTCGGCATCCACTACCATCGCATAACTAATCCGGTCCTTGATGCTGCCACCCGGATTATATGCCTCCAATTTCGCGAAAAGAGTCGCATCATCCTTACCGGGCAAGGTATTCAGACGGATCGTTGGTGTATTCCCGATGAGGTCTGTCAGATTTTTAGCGATTCTCATTTTTCAGGCGGATAACAACACACGATACCGCTGCCACACCCCTATTTTAAGCGTAATAGCCTAAAAAATTTCACTTTAAAGTATAACATATACACTGCAAAAAGTCAAATTTTTCACAGGCGTAAAACGTCAATCCATTTTCAGATATGCACTCTGACGAGGTGTTACTTTCGTCCGTTCTTACTTCTGATTTTCACACCATTTCGCAAAGTCTGCCTCGATCTCCTCCGACCATTTTCGGTCTATTTCCCCCGGCGTGTACACGCCTTCGCGCAACCGTTGATGTCCGAACCGATCGCGTAGAGCCACCTCTTCGCCTTGCTCAACGACCTGTTGTGCGAAGTGCGGGGGAATAAAGATAACCCCACCGCGCCTCCCTAAGACCACATCTCCCGGTAAAACCGTCGCTTCGGCGATACGAATAGGGATGTTGATACCAGTGAGTGTGACGTTCGCAATACCTGTCGGATCCACACCGCGCACGAACGTAGCAAAATCAGGCAATTCGTAGATGCCATCCAGATCTCGGATGCCACCCTCAATGACCATACCTGTGCCTGTTTTCGCATAGATGGAGTTACCGAGATTGTCACCCGCGAAGGTGCCGTCCTTCACTTTACCAAACAGATCAACAACGATAACATCATCGCGGACGAGCGTATCGATTACCCATGAATTTTGACCGCCGACGCGTCCCTCTTTTTCGCCTTGCGCAGAGATAGTCTCGTTGAAGTCAGGACGGACAGGCACAAACGCACACGTCACCGCTCTACCGACGAGGATCCGATCCGGATGGAGATTCATCCAATCGCCAGCGAATTGAAACTTATAGTCGTTGCCATTCAAGACACCCCACGCCTGCTCGATACTGATAGCCTTCATCCGCTGAATAATATCGTCCGGGACGCGGGGCCGTCCATCAGGGAATCGGTCGCCTTCCCATAAGTGGGTCATCGCGAGGATGCTCTCTTTGTGGATAAGTTGCATATCGCATTCCTTCCGTAAAACAACCTCGCGATACCGAGATTGAGTGATGCTTGTCTACAGACCTGCGTTTTCCCACACCTGATCCAATGATTCCGCAGTCGCTTTCGCCGCATCTGCGGGCTCCATGCTCGCCACCTTTTGACTGAACGGTTCCGGTGTCACGGGGCCTTCATAGCCGATCTCCGTCAGGATGTGCATCAGTTCGGTGAGCGGGATGACCCCAGTTTCGGCGGGCAGACACCTGATATTGTCGATCTGATCATACGGATCAATGCCAGCAGGTGCGTCGTTGATGTGGACGTAAACGACATCCGATACAGAGAGTTTGCGAACATCGTCAGTCGTGGAGCGGCAGGTGTACCAGTGCCATGTATCGAATAGCAGTCCAACGTTTCCTGTCCCGACCGCCGCGGCAAGCCCTAACATCGCATCCATCGAATAGGCGAAGAGGTACTTGGAACCTTTACGACTCGTTGCGGGTCCAATGAACTCAAGCCCGATTGAATGTCCGTGTTCTTTAAGAATCTCGGCAATAGGACGCAGCCGTTTCACAGAGAAATCCCAATTTTCCTGAAAGGTCATGTCATTTGAAGCGGGTCCGACAACAGTGGTTGTCCGATAGCAACCGAGTTCTGCGGCGAGTGCTGCGCGTTCGGGCAGCTGCGCTAAACCGGCATCGTAGTCAGTCTCAGGACCCCGCCAGTTGACACCGAACCCCCATCCGCCCATAGCGATACCTGCCTCTGACCAGAGGTCTTTGACGTGTTGAACGGAGTGTTCCTGTGCGAGTTGATTGGCTTCGTCAATGTTCAGGTCGAGACCCTCAAAACCCGAATTTTTTGCTAACGCTAATCCTTCTGTCATATTTGCCCGAATGCCAATTGCACCGGTACTCAGATTTTTAAACATAACTTCTCCTATAGTTGTGAGTCGGAATAAGCGAAAATTCTTGGTTGTCCCAAGAATCGCGCTGGCACTTCCTAATCCTGAAAATCCTGATTCAGACGATCTCTTCCCCTTCCACTCTTCCCAGCCTTCCATTCTTCTATCCTTCCATCCCTTCCCTTAATTTTTCGCCCCTTAAAACTTTCGCAGCAACAGCCCACGGATAATCGGTGTCCTCCGCATTCGCGTCGCGATACGTCGGAATCCAAACCCAGCGTTCTTCGCCGGATGTGTTAGGATGGCTGGCGTGAAGTGTCAGGTCGTGAAAAAAGACGGCACCGCCTGCTTCAATCTCTGCAGTAACGGCGCGGTTTTCATCAACGGCACCCGGACGGAGTCGATTCCCAAACCCATTGCCATCACTGGCATCACCATCGTGGACAATGGCGGATTTATGGGAACCCGGAAAGAGTTTGAGACACCCGTTCTCAACGGTCGCATCGTCAAGCGCGACCCAGATCGAGAGCTTGTGCGCGCCATACCAATAGGACCAGTCTTGGTGCCAAGGACTGGCGAAGGTCGTCGTCTCGCTCTTGAAAACCACTTTGTCGCTGAGAAACTCGATATCCGGTGCATAAATGCTTTCCAAAATATCGAGGATCCGCGCCTCACCGACTGCTGATTGGAAGACGGGACTTCGCGCAGCTAAACCGACGTAAACACCGTGTCCAGCGACTGCACCTGTTTCTACCTTAACGGCTTCCAGAATGTTGATACACTCTAATTTGAGACGTTGGACTTCACTTCGCGTAAACAAATTCGGTGCGATAGCAAAACCGTCCCTTGAGAAATCGTCGCGAAGCGTCGTCAGATCAGGGGTCATGTGTTATGCCTCTTTAATATGAACCTCACGTCCCGTCTCGGCACTTTTGAGCAATCCTTCCATCATTTGTTGAACAATCAACCCGTGACGGAGCGGTGCTTGGCATTCTACGTCGTCTAAAATGCATTCAATGAAGTGGTCGGCGATCGCATCCCATGAGTTGCTGTGTTTACCCGGTGGCAGATTGACGTTTATATCCTCAGACGTGCCCGATTCGTCCGTGCGGTAGAGCCGTAAAGGACTCATCGTCGCGCCGGCTTCCGTGCCAAAGAGTTCTATCTGGAATTCATCGGGTTGGTGGGATGCCCAGAAACTTTCCACCTGTAAACCGAGCCCATTTTCAAAGGTGATGAAACCACCCGCGTAGTCGTCTGATTCGTACTGCTCGTAGGTTTCCTTTGGCGGTTGACTGCGATTCCAGTATCCGCGTCCGCGCGGACCAAATTTCGCACCGGCAGCACCGAGTACTGCGACCGGTTTCGGTAATCCGAGAATCCACCACGCGGAATCGAGAACGTGGACACCCATATCACGAAACGCACCGCCTCCTTTCTTGATAAAGCCGAGATTCCATGCGGGAATACCGTTGCGACGCACACTTCGCGCACGGGCATAGTAAAGTTCACCAAAATAATTATCGCGTGCGAGGGTGCCGAGGTGTTGGCAAGTATCTCCGAAGCGCGTCGAGAGCGACATCATATTGACAACACCCGCGGCTTCCGCTTCCGTGACAAGTTTCTGAGCCGCTTCCTCGGAATCGGCGAGTGGTTTCGTTACCATGACATGTTTGCCGTTCCGCACCGCCTCCAATGCTATCGGTACATGCCACTGATTCGGTGTGCCAACAAACACTGCGTCGATCTCACTATCTTTGCACATCGCTTTGTAGTCTGTATAGAATTTGACCTCGTCCGGTAGATCCTTGGCGAAGGCTTTCATTCGGTCTTCAAGCAAATCGCAGAGCGCGACAACAGTGCCTCGTGGATTGCTGGCGAGTGCCATCCCATTGGGTTTGCCTATACCCATACCAACGACAGCGATTCGGACAGGATTTTTTGCTGATCCCATAAAAAATGTCTCCAGATGTTTGGTTATCAGTTGAAGGGTTGTTAGTTATCGGTTCGCCTACTTCCCAGGCTTTCAGTTGTCGAAAAGGGGATTGGTTAACACTCCGGGGCTTTTAGTTAAACAGAAGTTTCTTTTAACTGATAACCGATAACCCTTTCAATATGGTCGTCCCCGTGAATTCAATGGCGAACTCACTTCGTTTTTAACAGGCTTAATTGTCCTGAGATACGACCAGATTGCTTTTAAGTCTTCATCGTTCATTTGGGCGTAGTGTTTCGTCGGCATCGGTGGAAAGATCTTCCGATTGCCTTCTATGCCTTGATGAAGTCCAGTCCGCATTGCTTGGATGAACATTTCCTCTGTCCATTCGCCCAATCCAGTTTCATTATCCGGGGTTAGGTTTGAAGCAAAACTCGTTCCAAACGGACCGGAGAATGCTGTCATTTGTGTTGATGTCAGGATGAAGATGCCCTGTTGCATCATGCTGAAATTGTAGCGTGGGTAAGGCGCGTTCGCTGGATGTCCGGCGAGATACATATCCATATTATATTCGGCACCAGCCCGTGGTGTATGACAGTGTCCACACGCACCCACTGTGTCCACAAGGTATTTCCCGCGCTGTACCCTATCGCTCTGGCTTTCAACAGTGTTGATGCTCAGTGTAATAATGGCACCTACAACGAGCAACGCCGCACAAAAGATTAAGAAATTTCGATGCATTCCAATAAGTTCTCCTTTGAATTTCAGGCTCTGTGCAAGTCTCGATCCAATTTAGCAAATTCTGAAAATACGTGCAACAAAAATAAAAAAGGCGCAGTTAAAAACCACGCCTGCATCTTTTGAATTTTAGCAACCCTTAAAAATTATAGGATAACTTTGCGTAATAAAGTCCGCCATTGAAACCGAAAGGTGCCGACCTTCTGGAATACGTGAAAACACCAGGCGAGTCCACAATGGCGTGTCCTGTGCTGTCCTCTAATGTTCCAGCCCGCGACTGACCAATTTCATTGAGATCGGGCAGCTGGTCAAACAGGTTGTTCACACCGATAGTCAATGAGAGTCCTTCATTCAACTGATAGTTGCTCTGGACATCGGTAAGCCATTTTCCACCATAAGTTTGCCGTGCCGGATCGGCACCACTTCCCTCTTGCACGGTGTAGCTTCCGAAGTAGCGCAAGGCACCACCGATGGTGAGATCGCCGATGATGTAATCTGCGCTGAAGTTAAGCCTGGTGTTCGGCTGCCACTCCTCAATCATGGAACGTTCCTGTGAGGGGAAGAGCGTATCTTCAAGCCCGACGAGGATTTCCGGGGCATCTACGTCACCAATAATTTCGGTGTTTGCCCATGTCAACGCAACCTTCAAATTGAGAAGCGATTCGTTGTCGAAAGCGTGGAGATAACCCGCTGCGACATCTACACCTTGCGTGCGTGTTTGTGCGACATTTGTGAACACCTGTGCGCTGCTCGCCCCCGCTGCGATGAGACTGGGAATTTTATCGGCACTGAAACTACCACTCAAAACGATGCGATCATCAATTTGGATGAGAAAACCATCTACTGTGAGCCACAACTTCTCAAGCGGTTTCAGCACGAAACCACCGGAAACGTTGAAAGCCGTCTCTTCCTGCAGTTCTGGAATGCCGAGTGCACGTGCAGCATCGCTGTCGTTACGGAACGTGCCGAGTTCGCGGGGTAACACTTCGGTTGTATCGCCGTCACCATCAAGATCCGTCGCATCTACCAAGAATTGTGTGCTGATGTTATTGAAGTAGAGTTGATGCAGTGAAGGGGCACGGAAACCGGTGCTGCCCGCCGCACGAACCGCAATCTGTTTCGTCAAGTCATAGCGAGCCGTCGCTTTTCCTGTGACGGTGGCACCGAAGTCGCTATACTGCTCACCGCGCATTGCTGCACCAACAAGAAGACCTGCTCCGGGTTGTCCACTGAGATAGGATTCAAAGTCGGCATAACCTGCAATATTGGTTCGACTTTCGTCCAATTCGTTATCGGGTCGGAAACCGGGGAATACTTGGATACCGCCAGTGGCACCCGGTGCCCCAAGTCCAGCGTTAATCCATGAAAGCGGTTCGCCAGCGTGGATGCCGTAACCTTCTCGACGGAACTCGACACCGCCTGCGAGGTTTACCAGTGAGGATTGGTAGTCCAGTGGATAGGTAACATCTAAGTTAAACACCGTTTGCGAGAGCTCAAAGCCACCCGCATCTGCGGAGGTCGGACTGCTCGCACCATAGGAGGCATTCAGGGAGTTGGAAATGAAAAAATTGAATGTGTTCAAGCCGTGATTGACACTGGCATCGACATTCAGGTCGGTCGCCTCATGCGTCCATGCTATACCTAAGGCGAGGGAAGTGTCCCCAATGTCGGTATTGATTTCCGGTAGGAATCCGTCGGGATAGATTTCAGTGACAGTCCGCGAGGCTTGGTTAGCGCGGCGGTAAAAACCGGCACTGTTGTTTTGGCGTGAAGAGTGTCCGCCAAAAGAATAGAGTTCTAAACCCGCGGCGAGTGGAAGTCCGAAATTATAAAATCCAATTTTTTGTGACGAATCGGCATCTCCAATGCGGAAGTTCTGCCGTTCAAAGGTGTATTCGCGCGGGTCAAACCATACCGGTTTTTCGGTTACAGTTCCATCATCATTTTCAATTTCAAGCATTTTATCCGGAGGTCTGCCTTGGTCGACATCTATCCAGTCATACTGCCGTTCCCCTGTGAGACCTGCACGGTTGGTCCGTTTTCTATCACGCCATTCAGCGGTGAGATTGAGGAAACCGGATTCACCGACTTTCATGCCGTAGTTGGCGTTACCGTTCCATGTATCGCCATCGCCTTCGTATGTTTGCCCCCAATAGATGTCGGCATCGCCCGTGTCAACGTCATCTTTTAGCACAATGTTGATAACACCAGCGATAGCATCGGAGCCATACTGTGCCGCCGCGCCATCCCGAAGAACCTCGATACGCTCTATCGCCGCGGATGGAATCGCATTGAAGTCCGTTCCAGCGGTCCCACGTCCTACCGACGTGTTAACGTGCAGCAAGGCGCTTTTATGACGACGCTTACCGTTGACAAGCACAAGCGTCTGATCGGGTCCCAAGCCTCGCAGCGTTGCTGGACGCAGGGCATCTGTGCCATCGCTAATGCTTGAGCTGGAGAAGTTAAAGGACGGAACTAACATCTGAAGGACACGACCCGTCTCAGATTGACCCGTAAGACTGAGTTGTTCTCTGTTAACGACTTCTATCGGGACTGGAGCCTGTAAAGCTCGTCTACCGATACTCCGAGTTCCGACGACCACAACGGATTCTATCGTTTGAATGGGAGCAAGACTGACGCTTGCTTCGGTTTGTCCGGCAGTGGTATTAATGCGTTTACTCGAAAATCCGATTGCTGTTACAGTCACCGACTGTGCGCCTGTGACATCGCTAAACATGGTAGTTCCGGATTCATCAGTTGTTTGTTCTTGGTTTCCAATTTGTACTTTTGCTGCTGATACAGCATTCCCGTTCTGATCTTGAACGGCTATTTTGAGTGTATCAGCACTGATAGCCGTTGGTATCACTGATACGATGCCAAATAAAATGACGGCAACATACCAGAGATACCGTTTATTATCTGAAATTAACATTTAGTTTTCTCCTATTTTTTTCATCTTTCAATATCTGTTTTATACGTAAACCCTAACAGTTTAATTATGTGTTCTTTTTTCGTGAAATGCAAATTAAAGTCGAGAAAATCTGAAGTATGAGTTTTTTAACCACAAACTCTCCTTTTATGCTAAAATAGACGCGAACCGTAACAATTTTTGACATGGATGGGCAGAATTTCTGTGTAGTGCTTGATTTTACCAGCCCCTTTGATATGTATCGAAAACCCTGAAAAAACGGAGCGAAAATCTAATCGTTAAAAAAATGCACGGCTTGATGATGAACTATCCATTGACGCTTGCACAGATTTTGGAGCATGCGCACCGTGTACACGGCAGTAAGCGCGTTACCACACTTCTGCCCGATCAGACCTTCCATCGTTACAACTATTCTGAATTATACGAGCGCGTGAATCGGTTAGCGAACGCTATCGCCCAATTGGAAGTTATCCAACCAGGAGACAGGGTTGGGACCTACGCGTCCAATACCTATCAGCATCTGGAACTCTACTATGCGATTCCGTGCATCGGTGCTGTACTTCATCCGCTCAATGTTCGTCTCACTGCTGTTCAATTGGCACGGATTGTGAGCGAGGCAAAGGACAGAGTCATTTTTGTGGATGGCGCGTTTGCCGAGGAGTTTGAAGAGCTACGAGCGGAAATTGAATGTAATCGGGTGATCCACTTTAATTCGGACGCCAGGCATCCCGGTATTGCTTATGAACAGTTACTCTCTGAAGCCGAGCCAGTCTATTCATGGAATATCCGTGACGAAAACTGGGCGATGGGGCTTTGCTACACCAGTGGAACGCAAGGAGAACCGCGGGGAGTTCTCTATACCCATCGCTCCATGTTTCTCCACACACTTGCTGTAAATCAAGCCGATGTCTTCGGATTAACAGAGACAGATGTCGTTATGCCGCTCGTCCCGATGTTCCACGCGATGGCGTGGGGACTGCCCTATGCAGCTATGTTCGCTGGTGCGGATATAGTGCTTCCCAGTGCCAAGCCGGTGTGTCTCGCAGACCTCATTGCAGAGACAGGTGTCACCGTTGCTGCAGGAGTGCCAACAATCTGGGCAAAGGTTTATCCCGAATTATTGAAAAGGAAGCAGGACATCTCCACGTTGCGAAGATTGATAGTCGGCGGTGAGGCGATGCCACCTACACTCATTGAAGCTTATGAAAAGAATCTCGGTGTTGAAGTTTGCCATGCTTGGGGGATGACGGAGATGTCACCGACGGGGACGTTCTCGAAACTGCGCGGGGTGCATCAAAATTTGTCGGATGCTGAAAAGTGGCGAATTAAAGCGAAGCAAGGACGGCCCATACCGGGTGTTGAACTCCGCCTCGCAGCTGAAACATCTAACGGTTTCACGAAACTCCCCTGGAATGGTGAGGTCGTCGGGGAACTACAAGCGCGCAGTCCATGGACAGCAAGTCGCTATTACAATATTCAGCCTACAACGGAACATTTCACTGCCGACGGCTGGTTACGCACAGGAGACGTTGCCACTATTGACGTAGACGGTTATGTGCAGATTGTGGACCGCGCCAAAGCACTCATTCGAAGTGGTGGAGAGTCTATTTCAAGTATTGCCTTAGAAACTTCACTCCTAAAACACCCGTCTGTTCTTGAAGCAGCAGTTATCGGTGTACCGGATGAGAAGTGGGGCGAACGTCCATTCGCTATTATCGTCCTCACACAATGGGCGGATGAAAACATCTCAGAGGACCTTACCCAACACCTCTCTGTTGAATTCCCTAAGTTTTGGATTCCTGATCGGTTTGTCGTTGTTGATGAAATCCCGAAAACGAGCGTCGGAAAGTCCGATAAACGCGCGATTTTAGAAATGTTTGTATCCACTGGTAACAGGGGAGCGCAGGTTCCTGGTATCGCAAAACCTGTAGCCCGTAACGAAGTGGAGGGCGACTCTTGAGCGAAAAACCCAAAAGCATAAGTCCGGTCGTTTCTCCGCAAGGAAAAATTAAAAAATGAGAATGAAAGCCGCTATCTACACAGGTATTGAAGAAATTGAAATTCGTGAGGTCGAACGGAACGAACCGCCTCCGGGCTTTGTCCTCGTTGATACAAAACAGACCGGTATCTGCGGGAGTGACCTGCACAGTTATTTCGGGCATTGGGGGCAATCGCACGAATATGCCGCAGGGCATGAGACATGTGGTATAGTCGTAGCACTCGGCGAGGGTGTAACGCAATTCGATATCGGCGACAGGGTTGCCGTGGAATGTTTTGCCCACTGTGGCACCTGCAAGTATTGTGAGACCGGACAGTATAATCTCTGTTTCAATAGAACCGGAGTCTCTCCGAGTATGCACGGCGGGTTCGCTGAATACACGTCAACACACTATTCTGGGTTGTTTAAATTACCGAAAGACATGACGTTTGAGCAGGGAGCGCTCGTTGAACCGCTCGCTGTTTCACATCGTGCCATCGCGCGGACAGGTGCCAATTCCAGAGATACAGTCGCAATTATCGG
>JAGWBV010000093.1 GCA_021295715.1 Candidatus Poribacteria bacterium
AGTTTATCCGCCGCGCACCGTTGGCTGTTACTGCTCCCGGCATCGCTATCTTCCTCATCGTCTTGGGATTCAACCTCCTCGGCGACGCGCTCCGAGATGCTCTCGACCCGCAAATAGATTGAGGTTCAACGATATTGGTATCAGCAGACATCAATTTTAATATTTTTTTGACACACCTTGCTTTTTGTGATATAATTCAATGCAAATTTAATCCAGCGAGGTTTAATACCTGATGGAGTCCGCTTTAAAAAGCCAATTTTTGAAAATGAGTCTCAATATCACGAGGCTAAACGCAACGAGTACCTGCCAACTGCGTTCCCAACTCAATTCGGGAAGCCTGCAATCCACGTTTTATACATTCCTTACACTCATGAGTGTCCTACTTTATCTCTGCATCGGTGCTGCTGCAGCCGAAACACGGGAGTATTGGATCGCTGCTGAGAAAGTTGAATGGAACTACGCGCCAAGTGGACAAAACCTCATCAGACCCGCGATGGGGTTGGACGTTTGGGGGAAAGCACTCGTCTATGAAAAATATCGCTACATTCAATACACAAATGATACCTACACGACACAGGTCGAACAACCCGTGTGGATGGGGATCCTTGGACCGCAACTGCACGCCGTTGAAGGCGATAGTGTTCGGGTGCATTTTCTCAACCGCGCCGACAAACCCCTCAGCATTCACGTACACGGATTACAATATGATGAAGCAAACGAAGGGGCTGATATGAAGGGATCGGGTGCCGCTGTGCCACCAGGTGGAAAATTTACCTATCACTGGGAGGCAGATAGCGATGCTGCTCCCGGTCCGAACGATCCGTCGTCTATCGTTTGGCTTTATCACTCGCATGTCGAGGCGGTTACCGAGGTTTACGACGGTTTGATTGGAACCATCGTCGTCACAAAAAAAGGGATGGAACGCTCGACGAACGATCCGCGTCCCAAAGATATTGACAAAGCCTTCACTACGCTGTTTCTGATCTTCAATGAAAATGACCGCACAATCGTCAAAAGTGGACAAAGCGCGGCGTATGACTCTCCTGAAGAGGCTGAAGAGGGAAATCTTAAACACGCTATTAACGGCTATATCTTTGGCAATCTACAAGGGTTGGAAGTTGAACAGCACGATAGGGTCCGGTGGTATCTTATCGGATTAGGCACTGAAGTCGATATGCACACGGCACACTGGCACGGTCAAACGGTGCTGAACGCTGGAAAACGCACTGACGTGGTAGATTTACTCCCAGGCTCTATGGTTACAGTGGATATGACAGCGAAAACTCCGGGCAACTGGCTCTATCATTGCCATGTCGCTGATCACATCACAGCAGGTATGAACACACGTTGGCGGGTGGTCCCAAAACCCCAAGAAAACGCGCAGTAAGCGTCTATTCAAAAATTTTGAACCTTTCACCATCAAATCTGACTAAATTTGTATCAGATTCGATTGGATAATAGTCCATCTATTCTAACCCAAGTTGCTACTTATTTATACACATAGCACTCCGCTGGAGTGCGAGGGATTAAATACGCCATTTTCTATAGACATATCACCCCGCTGGGGTGAAGAACGTGCTGAAAAAGGTCCTTCAAACGCGTAGAACTCGTTAGTAGCAAGTTGGGTTATTATAGTAACGCCAGTTTGAAAATAAATCTGTAGGTGTTTTTGCTTGGGTGTTTCCCCAGGTAGAGCGGTAAATACACACCAAAAGCAACTTTTCAAGGAAACCCTTTCTGCCTAAGTACCGGTAGCGAAACCCGACATTTCACTTTTATCAAACTCACGTTATAGTAAAGTCGAAAAATATGTAGACAGTTGTGCAGCGAAACAACCCGCCGCTGGCGAGGATTGTATCCTCGCCTCTTTAGAGGGTCTAATTAATTCTAAGCTTTACTTTAATTACCTAAGGAGACATTATGTTTAGCAACCGATCCAGTTTGTTCAGTTATTGTTCGCTTATTCTGCTCTTATTCACCCTCATCGGAGCGGTTCACGCTGAAACGTTGACGATCTATTCCGGCAGAAGTAAGAGCCTCGTTGAGCCGATTATCAAACAGTTTGAAGAAAAGAGTGGTATCAAAGTAGAAGTAAGTTACGGTGGGACGACACAGCTCGCCGCTGCACTCCTTACAGAAGGCGACAAAAGCCCTGCCGCCCTCTTTTGGGCACAGGACGCTGGGGCACTTGGTGCCGTTAGCAAAAAAGAGATGTTTGATAAATTGCCCGAATCCGTACTCACGCAGGTCCCTTCAGGCTTCCGGGATGCCGAAGGTTTCTGGGTGGCGACAAGCGGTAGAGCGCGCACACTCGCATACGCTCCAGAACGCGTTAAGATGGAAGAACTCCCCGAAAGCATCTTTGATTTAACACAACCGATGTGGAAAGGCAGAGTCGGTTGGGCACCAACAAATGCATCCTTTCAGGCGTTTGTCACTTCCTTACGTGTGCAGGTAGGTGAAGAAAAAACAGCAGAATGGCTCAAAGGCATGAAAGCAAATGGTGTGAAAAAATATGCGAAAAATACACCCATCATAGAAGCACTCGCTGCAGGAGAAATCGATGTCGGTTTGCCCAATCACTATTACCTCCTTCGCTTCAAAAGCAAAGACTCCAATTTTCCTGTAGAGCAAACCTTCTTTAAAACGAGTGATCCCGGGAACCTCGTCAATATTGCGGGTATTGGATTACTGAAGAGCAGCAAAAATAAAGATGCCGCACTGAAACTTGTGAAATTTCTGCTGTCCCATGACGCACAGCAATACTTCACCAGCGATGTTTTTGAATACCCCGCCATTGAGGGCGTAACGCCGCACGCGAGTCTCATCCCGCTCTCTGAACTCCTTCAATTGGCACCGACATTCAATCTCAATGATATGGACGATCTCGACGGGACAGTTAAAGTGTTAAGAGATGCTGAAATTCTATAGACGCTCTGCTGTAGGAGGGAACTCAGATTCCCGACGCTTATATTCCTGATCGCTGATTGCCGACTGCTGATGGAAACCGATGGCTGACTGCCACTGTAGGAGGGAACTCCGATTCCCGACGCTTTCGTTAAGTCGGTGGGGTAACTGGAATTGAATGTCAAAGCGAAAAATAGTAAGTATAAACCATTATCTCCTCATACCGGCAGTTGTGATAGGTGCTGGCGGACTGATCCCGTTGGTTTACCTGCTCGTCAAAGCGTTTTCTGCGGAAGGCACTGCACTTATGCAGATTGTCTTCCGCTGGCGAAACGCAAGGTTGTTCTTTAACACACTCCTGCTGACCGCCGGTGTTCTCGCGTTAGATTTACTGTTAGCAACTCCCGCTGCATGGTTAACAACCCGAGTAAACCTGAAGGGGAAACGTGTCTTTACGGTGCTTTGTGCTTTACCCCTTGCCATTCCAGGCTATGTGATGGCTTACGCACTGCTGGCACTCGGCGGGAACACCGGTATCGTCGCCCAATTTTTCGGCAATAGTATTCCGCGTCTCAGTGGTTACTGGGGAGCACTTCTCGCACTGAGTGCCTATACAAGTCCGTATCTCTTTTTGAATCTGCGTACCGCACTGTTAGGACTCGACCCAAGTCTTGAGGAATCTGCCCGAAGTCTTGGCTACCGATATCGCGAAACTTTTTTCCATATCGTCCTTCCGCAACTCCGTCCTGCTCTTTATGCAAGCGGTTTACTCATCAGCCTACACGTCCTCGGGGACTTCGGCGTTGTGTCACTGATGCGCTATGAGACCTTTAGTTATGCCCTTTACATAGAGTATACGCTCTCTTTCGAGCACATCTATGCCGCGTGGCTTGCGCTCATGCTCCTTGTATTTACTGGATGTCTGCTCTATCTTGAGGCAAAATTACTAAATCAAGTGGTTCTCCATCGAGCAGGGAGTGGCGTTTCCCGGCAACTGCCACAGATCCGACTCGGTAGGTGGCGAGTCTCCGCTTACCTGTACCTCAGTGTGCTCTCATTTGCGACTGTAGTTATCCCTGCTGGTGCTGTCCTACTCTGGATGTTTAGAGGGTTCGATATTACCGTACTGGATGGGCTTGTGAATGCACTCATCGGTTCACTGTCGATTGCGGTACCCGCGGGAATTCTGTGTGCATTTCTGGCAGTTCCGTTCGCCTATGTAGGTATTCGATATCCATCGCGCCTGTCAAACATGTTAGGGCGTGTTGCCTATATCGTCTACGCCATACCGCCACTCGCCTTTGCCCTGTCGCTTATCTTTTTCGTCTTAAACACTGTGTCTTTTATCTACAAAACGTTACCCGTATTAATCTACGCGTGTACCCTACATTTCCTCGCTGAAGCCATCGGACCGGTGCGGAGTTCGCTCTACCAAGCCTCACCCAATTTAGAAGAAGCAGCGCGCTCGCTTGGATATTCACGGATACAAGCCTTCTTCAGGGCACTTCTCCCAATCCTCATGCGCGGTATGCTCACTGCCACGGCACTCGTTTTTCTGGCGACAATGAAAGAACTACCGCTTACCTTTCTTTTATCACCGGCTGGGTATGAAACACTCGCGCTCAACGTCTGGAGTTACACATCAGAAGCAATGTTCGCTGAAGCCGCACCTTACGCGCTTACAATTCTCGCACTTTCTGGGATATTCGTGGGTGTCCTGATTCGTCATGAGGGACACGCACAAGAATAGTTAACGTGAGTGTGATAATAAAAATTGACAGGGATCCCGTAGGTGTTTTTGCTTGGGTGTTTCCGCCAGGTAGAGCGATGAATGACCAAAAAGTGCTTCAGTTTACCAAGAAAAGTCTGATTTTTGATGACACATTCATGGAAATAGACAGAGCGAAACCCAACAATCCAACGCTGTCCGTAGGAAAATGGAGTAGGTTTCCAATGATACGCTTATGACAAACTCACGTTAGTTATTAAAACAATAGGAGAAACAAGTTATGACACGCCTCAGAAATCTCATCTATAGCACGTTCGTATTTGCTTTACTCCCGTTCGTGATGCTCGGTTGTCTTTCCATGGCAGCGCAGAACACGGTTCGCGTTGATGGCGGTATGACAGAGACATTTGAAATGTCCGAGAGCGGTACAGGCGCAATTCAGAAATGGATACTCCCCGAAAGACGTTCTATCAGTCGCATTGAGATTCATTTTGACCCGATTGACCCACTGAAGAATATGACTGTTTACGCTCGGATGGGTGAAAACAATTGGCGAGTCGTCAAGGCAATCAAAACGCCGATTCGGACATCGCCGTATATCATTCGGGCGCCGCTCTCCACAGATGCCATTCGCGTCGTGTTATCATCGTCTATAGGGATGATTGACCGGATAGTCCTTTACGGCGCAGAATCGAGCAAATCAACCGAATAGAGATCGTCCAACATTTTCTCACGTCCAATCGGAGGAACCACGGTAAATTGTTTTATACTAAAGTCGAAAAATATGTAGACAGTTGCGCAGCGAAACAACCCTCCGCACCGCTGACGAGGTTTGTATCCTCGCCTCTTTAGAGTGTCTAATTGATTCTTAACTTTACTATAATTTGCCTTTTTGACACAATTTTTCAACATTTTTTACACATGCCTGTCTAATTGTGGTAGACTGTAATACAATTTCCTAATTGGCAAACCGGAATGCAGATATTCTTTGATTTTTTAACGCTACCCCCACTTGTAACGCTTGGTGCTGATGCCCTCAGAGTGTTACTTTCATTCGCGCTCAGCGTTTTTATTGTTAACATCTACGTGTGGACCCACGCCAAAGTCCCACAAAAATCGTTCACCGACACCCTCATCATCTTATGTATGCTGATTTCTGTGGTGATGGTGATTATCGGGGACAGCATCGCACGAGCATTTAGCCTTGTTGGTGCCTTGTCTATTATCCGATTCCGCACTGCCATCCAAGATCCACGCGACATCGGTTTCGTTTTTTACGCGTTAGGGGTTGGGATGGCAGTTGGTGCCGGAAACCCATCTGTCGCGATTCTGGCGACCTTTCTTATCGGAACCATTATCCTCTGTATGTACCATTGGCATCAACGTTTTGGGAATGATAACGAATTTAGTCTCGAACTCTGCTTACCACCAAATCAGGATCTCGAAACCATCTTTCGTCCGGTTTTCGATAAGTATCTGATTTACGAACGTCTACTCGAACAACGCATCAAAAAAACACAGCTGATTGAATTGACATATCGGGTTAGATTGGCAAATCCGCAGGAATGGCTCGCTTTTTTTAACGAACTTTCAGGAATTGAAAACGTCACAGACGTGAAAATGGATAAAGAATGAACATAGCAGACGGAGAAATCCCGAACTTTTCTACGCTGTCCGAATCCAAAATTGAAAAGGAGAATACTATGAAACAACTTAAATCAATAATACTCATTATGCTCATAATTATGGGTTGGGCAATACACGCCAATGCGCAAGACAATCAGGAAACCCCAAAACTCTCAGATGACCAGAAGCGGTTTGATGTTGACGGAAATGGTGCCCTTAGTGATGAAGAAACCGATCTCATGCACCGAGTTACGAGCATCGAAGCACTCACAGGTAATAAGCTTACTGACGAAGAGATTAAGCGGATGAACGATGACCAAGGTCCTGACATGGGCTTCGGAGGCCCCCCCGGTGGAATGCCCGGTTTTGGCTTCGGAGGTGGACGAGGTGGAAGACGCGGACCTCAACCCGCAGAAAAAATTGTCAAACAGTTTGATACAGACAAAAATGGAAAATTAACCGGTGCCGAACGGCAAGCTGCATTGGACACACGCGGTGGTGGAACTTTGTCTCTCATGAGTGAAGAAAGTTTGCACAAAGGCGTTCAGAGCGATGTGCAGGCAAGCCTCAATACCGTGCCAGAAGGTTCACCGTCACTCTATAACGCACAGACACTCCGGACGCTTTATCTCAGATTTCACCACGAAGACTGGTACGAACAGATGTCCTCGTTTTATCGCACGGATATTGAGGTTCCGGCAGAACTGGTTGTTGATGGAAAGGTTTACCCTGAAGTCGGTGCCCATTTTCGAGGCACTTCCTCCTACTTTACAGTCGGATCGGAGAAAAAGTCTTTCAACATCGCTGTTGACTACGGTGAAGATGGACAACGCCTCTACGGCTACAAAACGTTGAACCTACTCAACGGACACGTCGATGCTTCTTTCCTGCGCGAAGTCCTCTACAATCGAATCTCCCGTGACTACATTCCAGCGATGGAAACGAATCTCGTTAAATTGGTCATCAACGGTGAAAATTGGGGCGTTTATATCAACCTTCAACAATATAACAAAGATTTTCTCGCCGAATGGTTCGATACGAAGGATGGTATCCGCTGGAAGGTCGGTCCCGGTAGAGGCGGTGCTTTGACTTATGCCGGAGACGACCCATCCGCATACCAAGAAACGTATCAACTCAAAACCCGCAATGTCGAAAATCCATGGGAAGGTCTTATCGCACTCACTAAAATGCTTGACGATTCCACACCGGATGCCGAACTTGTCGAAAACCTCCCATCTGTCCTTAACATCGATCAAGTCCTGTGGCAACTCGCTGTTTCAAACGTTTTTATGGATGACGATGGCTACATCCACAAAGGCGGCGATTACGCTATCTATCAGGATGTCAACGGTAGATTCCACCTCATACCACACGATAACAATGAAAGTATCAGGTTTGGTCGAGCGGGGCGCGGCGGTCCCGGCGGTGGCGGTCCGGGTGGTTGGTCATGGGGAGACTTAGAAAATGGAATGGTATCGCCTATCGCGCACGAAAACAATGCTGGACGTCCACTTATTAAGCGGTTGCTTTCAAACCCGCAGTGGCGCGCACGGTATCTCGCACACGTCCGAACCGTCAGGGATGAATGGCTCGATTGGGAAGTGTTGGAGCCGATTATCAAGGAATATCAAGTGCTTATTGATGCAGAGGTTCAGCAAGACGATAAGAAACTATATGGGTATGAAGAATTCGCAACCGGTGTTCCCGAAGATCTCAAGCGGTATGTGAACCAACGTCGTGAGCATCTGAACAATCATACTGAACTCAGCAAACCGGTCCCGGAAATTGTTTCCGTTGAGATCGGATCTGGAACGCCTCCTATAGCGAATCAACCCGTCTCAGTTAAAGCGACACTTGACAAATCAATTGCCGTAGATTCGGTTTTGTTGTATTATAGTACTGATCGGTATGTCGTTTTCAATCAGGTAACGATGAGAAAAGAAGGGGATAGTTATATTGGGCACATCCCCGGTTTTCCCGCAGATACCACAGTTTACTATTACGTCGCGGCGAACGCCGTCAAGACGCACGGGACAACCGCCTTTTCACCCGCAAGAGCAGAACAAGGCGCGGCACACTACCGAATTGGTGTTCCCGTTGCAAAAGAGACACCAATCGTTATTAACGAACTGATGGCAGCCAACACCAAGAGTCTTACCGATCCGCAAGGGCACTACGAAGACTGGCTCGAGCTGCACAACCTCACCGGCAATATAGTGAATCTTTCTGGGATGTATCTAACAGATAAGATGGGCAATCTCAAAAAATGGGCGTTTCCTGAGAATACGACGATTCCAGCGCAAGGCTATCTCCTTGTGTGGTTAGATGAAGACGGTAAAGCCGATATCGGACTTCATGCGAACTTCAAGTTGTCCCGTAACGGTGAAACTGTGATGCTCGTTGATACCGATATACGTGGTAATCAAGTGCTTGATACAGTAACGTTTGATAAACAGGAGAAGGATGTTGCCCTCGGCAGATGGCCGAATGGTAGTGGCACACTCAAACGGGTCCAAACTACACCAGGTAAAGAAAACATGCTTAAATAACGTAAAACGAACCTTTTGTTTCGTTAGATGTCTAATGGAACAAGAAGAGCGTTGAGTCTTCCCTCTACACAAAATTTTGCTGATTTAAGCGAAAACTGAGATTTGAAAATCAGCACTATTGGGGAATTGAATAGAAGCGTGTTCTTTATCCCGGCAGTTTGGAGAAGAAGTATGTCCGCCGCAACCCTTACAGCTACTATGGAAACCTATTCGGAGATGAGCAGAACGAGAGAATTGGATCTCGCACAGGAACGTGAGATCGTTTTGCGCTGTCAGAAAGGTGATGCCGATGCAATGGGAACCCTTGTGATTCAATATCAACACTGGGTTTACAATATCGCTTACGGTATGCTCGGTCATCACCAAGACGCTGAAGATGTCGCGCAAGATGCTTTTCTCTCCGCATGGGAAAACATTGGGAAATTCCAATTCCGTTCCCGATTTTCCACATGGCTCTACCGCATTGTAAAAAATAAGTGTCTCAATCACATTGATCAGTATCAACGCCGAAAAACCGATCCAACGGAGATTGATGATTCACAACCGTGGGTCCCGCTTGATACAGCAACTCCCGAAGATGCCGCATTACGTACCGAAGAGAAAGAAATCGTTCACGCAGCCCTCGCAAAACTCAAGACCAGTCATAGAGAAATCCTTGTGTTGAGAGAACTGCGAGATCTGCCTTATGAAGAAATATCTGAAATCCTGGGATGCACACTCGGACGTGTTAAATCCCGGTTACATGAAGCCCGAAAAGCCCTAAAAAAAGAACTGGAGCGAGTCGAGTGGTAAACACCTCCTACCACTATCCTCGATTGAAAACATGAACCATCAAAAAATCCGAGAGGAATTATCAGCCTACTTAGATAAAGAATTAAGCCCGAACAGGCATGAGCAGATTGAAGTGCATCTGCGTTCCTGCGACGAGTGTTCCGATATACTGGCAGCGTTCCAAAAGAACCGTCAGATGATCACAAATATCGCGCGTCCAGTGCCATCAACGCTTAAGGACGGAGTGATGGCGAAAATACACACGCAGTTTCAAGATGAACTCTCCGCCTATTTGGACAACGAATTGGCACCTGCAATGCGCGACCGCATTGAAGCACATCTTCACGCTTGCAGTGAATGTTCCGATATACTCGCAGTCTTCCGCCAAAATCGCGAGCGCGTCAAAATGATTGAGCAGCCTGCGCCGTTGTCCATTGAAAGCGCAGTGATGGCGAAAATACGTCAACAAACCGCACAAACACGTAAAGAGGAATCTACTCACACCCGATGGATACCTGATATAAAAAGATGGGTGCCCGACCTTGGACGCTGGTTCTTCCGTCCTGTTACCGCAGGCGCGACCGGTATCCTGACGCTCGTACTGATTTTGGGAGCACTCTACTTTTATCCGACCGCTCCCCAGCATGACGAGACACTCGATTTTTACTTCGGGCTTTATACTGAGCAACTCGAAGACAACCCGTTGAAATCAAACATCAGCACGCCACTCAGTACAACACAGACAGAAGAATCTGTCGTTATAGAAGCGGCCGACGACATCGAACAAATTCTCGACCTCTATCTGGAGGATGTAGGGAATTAAACTGTCCAATAAGAACCAGACAGGTGAATCTATGCGAATGCACACGTATTTAATCCTTCACAAAGGTTTGCAATCTAAACGCCACCTTCTTTGCATTTCAGTTTTAGCCGCCTTGTTCTGGGTGCCCCAAATACTTTTCGCTGACATCAGTACGCTTAAACGCATTGCAGAAGCCGAACATAAAGTCAGCTATGTCGGATTACGCTTGAAGACGTTTAGCTCGTCAAGGGGCACACGCACTTTTGAAGAAGTGGTCATTCATAAATCTATAGATGCTTCATACCGGAAAGTGGTATCCGTCGTCGGCGAACGACAATCGTCTGAAGGTTCGGGAGGGCGAAGAAATAACAATGAGAATCATAGAGATCGCACGAACAGAAATCGGGACCGGAACGAATGGCGACAAGTTAGAAGCCAATTTTCAAAAGAAGAGATTGAGTTGATTGCCGAAAATTATAACTTGGAAGAATCGGTATCCACAGAAAAAACAGCGAATTATGAAACTAACATTCTAACGATCACCCCCAAATTCGCCGGCAGACCCACAAAACGAATCTTTTTTGCCCGTGAAAACGGTGTTATTTTGCGAGTAGAAGATCTGGATGCTGACGGTGTGCTTCGAGAGATGTTTGTCTATAACCGAATTAGTTTCGACCCGGAAAGCGTGGAGCGCAAATGGGAGGTCTTTAAAAAAGAGATTAAATCGGAGCCACGACGCAGTCGTAGCCACCCAATTTCGCTTGTCGAAGCTGAAAAAATGTTAAAAACCAAACCCATTCAACCTGAATACATGCCGCCGGGGTTCCATCTGCAGGATGTGCGTAGTATAAGAAGCAGGGAAAATGACTCAATTCTTCTTGAATATACAGATGGATTGGTAAATTTCACGCTCTTTGAAAAAGGGGGTGAGCCACCCCGCCTCAGCAGTAGACAACGCGGAGAAGAAAGTGAAATCGAACTTGGTGGTAAAAAGGTCTATAAACATCGGTTCGGATCGACAGATGCCTTCAGATGGTCGGGTGCGAAAATCCACTTCTTCCTGATCGGCGCGATACCCACTGCTGAAATGCAGAAGGTAATGGAGTCCATTATTCACAACACAAAGAAAAATAAGGAATAAACTATGCAGATATACCATGCTTGTGTGTTAGTCCTCTTTTTTGCCAGTTTATTGTTCATAGGAAATGTAGGTGCTGATAGTATAAAATCTCAACTCGAAGCCTCACCGCGACACGGCGAATGGGTGAAAGTTACAACCCCTGAGGGGCGTGTTGTCAATTCATTTGTTGTGTATCCGGAGGTAAAAGAACCCGCAACGGCGATCATTGTCATCCACGAAATTTTCGGGCTCACCGATTGGATCCGGCTTGTGGCAGATACACTTGCTGCTGAAGGGTTCGTCGCAATTTGCCCAGATCTGCTTTCTGGTATGGGTCCCGACGGTGGCGGCACAGAGAGTTTCGACTCCGGGGACGATGTCCGACGAACTATCCGTGAACTCTCACCCTCGCAAGTCACATCCGATCTGGATGCCATCGAGAAATATGCCCGCGCCCTACCTTCAACCAACGAAAAAGTCGCGGTCTCCGGCTTCTGCTGGGGAGGTGGTCAAACGTTCAGTTACGCCGTTAATTCCGATACAATCGCCGCGGGTTTCGTGTTTTACGGTCGCGCTGCACCAACCGAAGATGTCCCCAAAATATCGGCACCCGTGTATGGCTTCTACGGAGAGAGTGACAACCGCATCAATGCCACAATTGATGCCACGAAAGCCGCTGCTGATGCCGCAAACGTCACCTATGACCCCGTTATCTATGAAGGGGTCGGTCATGCCTTTCTGAGGCGCGGTATGGCAGAAGATGCTAACGAAGCACAGAAAGCCGCCACAAAAGCCGCATGGGCGCGGTGGGTATCCCTCCTACAAGGACTCTAAGCGTAGCACTTATCCTACCTCAGAATCCTTGTAGATTTGTATAAAGACTGTGATAGCAAAAAACTGTTGCAAAATCGTATCTAAAGAGAGAAATAGACCGCATCCGTAGACGTTTGAACACAGCACAGACACTTGCACAAAAGGAAGATAAGATGACTGAGGCAAAAATTGAAGTTGAAAAAAGCAGCGGCAATGTGTTCCAAGACTTAGGATTTCCAAATCCAGAGGAACATCGCGCGAAAGCCCGCCTTGCCTTAATAATTAATAGCATTATAGCCGAAAGCGGACTCACGCGGCACGAAACGGCTAAAATGTTGGGGCTCACTAAATACCAACTCTCGGCACTTTCAGATGGCCTGCTTGATGACTTCACTATTGAATCCTTGTTTTTACTCATCAGAAAACTGGATTGCCAAGTTGAAATTGTTGTCAGCGGAAGACCCGGACACGATCCCGCCACACAGATTAGCATTTCAATGCCTTTCTGAAATTTTCTGTGAAAAAATATACATGGCAAACCGACTTAAGGATAAAATAGCAATTATCACCGGGGCAGCACGAGGCATTGGTGCGAAAAGCGCAGAACTCTTTGCAGGTGAAGGTGCCGCTGTGGCTATCTGGGACCTGAACACAGAACGCGGCGAAGAAACCGCGCAGCAGATCCGATCCGCCGGCGGAAGTGCCCTTTTCTGTGAGTGCGACGTAACCGACACTGCACAAATTGAACGTGCTGTTGCCCACGTCACATCTGAATTCGGCACGCCAAATGTGCTTTTCAACAACGCCGGTATTGCTGTCGTCGGCGAATTAGAAGAAATCTCCGAAGCAGACTGGGATCACCAATATGCCGTCAATGTAAAGAGCATCTACCTCGTCTCACGAGCGATAATTCCGTTGATGCGCGAAGCCGGTGGCGGTTCGATTATCAACATGGCGAGTGAATCCGCCTATGTTGGGTTTCCGATGCACCCCGCCTATACCTCCTCCAAAGCCGCTGTCGTGCATCTCACGCGCAGCATGGCGGTTCGGTATGCCGAGGACAACATCCGAGTCAACAGCCTCTGTCCCGGCACGATTAACACCGAACTCTACCAAGAATTCCTATCAAAACAACCCGATCCAGAAGCGATCAACACAGAAATTAAAGAGATGCATCCGTTAGGCATCGGCGAACCCGAAGACATCGCTTGGGCAGCAGTCTATTTAGCCTCCGATGAATCCAGATACATGACGGGTGCCCCGATGCTCGT
>JAGWBV010000094.1 GCA_021295715.1 Candidatus Poribacteria bacterium
CAAGTCTTTAACCCCTAAACAGTGGGTAGGCAGACACATTGCCTTGCGACAACGCTGTTTATGTCTGCCAACTTGATATTCTAATTGTACAACATTTTTAGGCGAAAGTCAAATTTATTTTTAGGGAAATAGTCCATTAGCGGGAAACCTATATCCCAAACCTAAAGGATTGGGCTTTACGCCCGAATGCCCGTAAATTATCTTGAATTTTAAAGCAATTCTTTATACTATATCACGCAACAGAACGATACCGCTATCCCGCTTGAGGAAAGGACATGACACCGAAACAGAAATACCTCTTTGACCTACGTGGCTACCTGCATTTAGAGAACGTCCTGTCGTCAGAAGAACTCAGCAACACACAAGCAGCGATCGAACGGCTTGTGCAGGGGGCACCAGATGAATTACCACCCGGAATTAGCAGCGGTGGTGAAGGTTTTTCAAACGGGTTCTCCGCCGACAAATCGCTTGAGGCATTAACACTACATCCTGTTACGTGGCCGATCATCAAAGAATTGACGTGGAACAAACCGCGTTTCAATCGCGGATCGCTTGTTGTGAATACGCACGAGCGACAGGAGATGACCCCGCTGCATTGTGCTGGGGAAGGTTTCCGTTGGACCCGACGGTATGGTGTTAGAGACGATCAGATTTTCACAAACGATGTCGTGGCTTTCTTCTATTTCACGGATGTCTATCCGGGGGACGGGGGTTTGATCGTTTTACCGGGTTCCCATAAGCGGGAGTTTGCGCGTCCTGAGCATCTGTTTTTCCCTGAACAGGAGAATATAGATGCCCCGCTCCATCCGGCTCTTGTCAATGTGACCCCGAAAGCAGGAGACGTTGTGATTATCACCGAGATGTTGACACACGGTGTGCTGGTGTGGAAACCGACAGATCGCGATCGGAGATTCCTTATTCTACGATATAAGACGCAGTTCTTCCAAGACGAGCGTGGTGTCCGCGAATCTTTCCCACCTGAAGTGATGGAGAGACTCGCTCCTGAGACGAAAGCGTTGGCGGCTTACGGCTCAGAGTGGGAAATAAAGGACCTTGTGAAACAGGATACTGTGACGTTGACGTAATTAGGTAATCGCAATGAAAATCGTCAAAGCTGAACTCACGGATGCTGAAGTGCTTGCCGAACTGAATCAGCATCTCATCGAGGACGAACGGCACCCGAATCCGATGAACACCGCCCAACTCATCGAAAGGATGAAAGAATGGTTGACAACCGATTACATCTGCTATGTGGCGAAGCAGAACGGACACATTGTCGGTTACTGTCTATACAGAGACGACGGTGGATACTACTATATGCGGCAATTGTATGTGGACAGAGCACACCGCCGAAAGGGTATCGCTACGCAACTGCTTGATTGGTTATACGAAAATGTATGGACGGATAAGAAGGTTAGGTTGGACGTACTTGCCCATAACAAGGATGCTGTCGCCTTTTACCAGAGATACGGCTTCAGAATCGGTGTTTTTAGAATGGAAAAATGAGAAGTGTGAGGGAATCAAAGATGAAATATGATAATATCAATCGCACCTTTGATTGTGAACCGACGCTCACCGATACACAGGTGCTGCAGTATTGTCGGGATGGCTACCTACAACTCCAAGGCGTCGTCCCAGACGAAATCAATCAGCGCACGTGCGATTATCTCAACGGTGATTTGCCGATCAATCCGTGTTTCATGCCCGACGGGATGACACACGCCGATTTAGAACGAATGCGGGATACGCACGAACCCAGCTCGATTCTGCTTGAGGATTGGTACATCAAGCATGTCCTTCTCAACCGAGAACTCGCCGGGGCATTGCGCTCATTGCTCGGTAAGGACGTTGGGTTACCTGTGTTAGTCAGCAACCATCGTGTTGAGTGCCCGATGCCTGCACAGGGGTGGCACCACGATGCCGATCACGTTTTTGGACCTGAAACCAATTTCGTCGAGGTCTTCTATTTCCCGCAGGATACACCGATGGAATTGGGTCCGACGGACCTTATGCCCGGTTCACACATCCGTTCCACAAGTCGAGATATAGCCGAGAAAGGGGTCTCAAGCGAAGGTCCTGCGGGTTCGTTTGTTATCCATTCGCAAAGCATCCTCCATCGGCGCGGTGAGTCCACAGCGGAAGGGCTGCGCCACATGCTGAAATACAGTTATTGGCGGACGGTTCCACCGACACGGGATTGGAAGGAAGAGCCAGAATTTGACATCCAAACCGCCGAATACGGCGGACACGGCGTGGCGAGATACGTGGCGCACATGTTCTACTGGCTCTGCGGCAAAGGTGAGGAATTCCGTCTCATCGGTGGGCAAGCATGGCCCTGGTCAAGCATCAATCAAATCGGACCCTCATACGGTTTTGGACACAAAGAAGGCTATCTTCCGAACTGGCGAAAGGACAAT
The DNA here is from genome assembly GCA_021295715.1 of Candidatus Poribacteria bacterium. Lineage (NCBI taxonomy): Bacteria > Candidatus Poribacteria > Candidatus Poribacteria bacterium. The sequence goes on from JAGWBV010000094.1 coordinate 2,418, forward strand.
CCGGATGATTACGCAATCCCGTAGGTAGAACGATTTATCGTAAAACACCTCGTTACCGATCCAACGCGTCGAGTTCAACACGATAACGTTTTTCAGTGGTGTCAAGCAACTCTTCGATAACTTTTTCAGTGCTGCCAGACTCCGCAATAAGGGTTTCCATTTGCTCCACTGCAAAAGATTGAACATGGCTAAAACAGTTCTGAGACGATTTGTCGAGATGGTTGCCAACGTTCAAACTCAGCACTAACAAAAGTGCGCGTTCCAATCTTTCAATACGCTCGTCACGCGCTTTAAGTTCTTCCAACAGATCCATTTGGATTTCCCGATCCCCAGTCGATTTATCCCCCTACGAAGGTGGGAAGGTAGCAAACGGACTATGCGGTGCATTTTGCCTGCTACCCAAACTGGTTTGAATAGTATATCACAAAAAAATAAGGCTATAAACGGAAGTGTAGAGTGCCAGTCCCCGTGTCTCTACCACCAGAAAAGATAGCACTAATTTTCGGAGATAACAAGCACCTGATTCGTTTCAACGTTCTGTAAGGTTTGGACGCTGCCACAGAGCCACCGCACTGTCAGCGTATCAACCGATGTCGCGGCACCCAACCCAAAATGTAAACGGAGGTCGTTTTGACTGAGGTATCCCGAACCACTTTTAACCTCCCGCAACTGCGTCAACCCCCCAGAAACTACGGTCACCCGTACCCCAATTGCATCTCGGTTGCAATGGGTTCCGATGAGTTTGATGGACAGCCACTGCGACGTGTTACCGCCGTCGTTCCGCAAAACGGTCGGCGTGTCTTTGAGGTTAGAGACAACAATGTCAATATCGCCATCGTTATCCATATCACCGAAAGCGGTGCCTCGACTGACGCTCTGCTGTGCTACCGCCGCGTCAGGGATTTCGGAAAACCTGATACCCCGATCACTCAGGAAAAGTTGATTTGGCTGTGCGTACGTGCCAATCGGATCAATCTCGACGATATTGTCATCAAGGTGCCCGTTGGCAATAAACAGATCCAACCAACCGTCATTGTTAAAGTCGATGAAATCGGCACCCCACGCCAAATACGGAAGGCTCCGCTCACCAATCCCTGTGGCGAAACTCATCTCAGTAAAGAATCCACTCTGGGCATTGTGATAGAGACTATTTGTCTGATCCTGAAAATTCGTAATCACGATATCGAGATAGCCATCGTTATCAAAATCACCGAGATTCGCGCCCATCCCGCTATAGGCGCGCCCTTCCTCACTGAGTGCAACACCTGCGAAAAGAGCGTCCTCCGTCATCGCAACACCGTTCTGCTCGTTGCGATAAAGAAAATTAGGTGTCGTATCGTTGGCAACAAAGATATCAACATCCCCATCATTATCTACATCACCACAGACGACCCCCAATCCTTTGCCACTCACTGTGCCGATCCCTATGCTTTTCGAGACATCCGTGAAGGTCCCGTCCCCGTTGTTACGGTAGAACACATCGGCAACACCCGGTAGTGCTTCAGGTGTGCAATACGTTGGAATATTTTGTCGGAAGCATTCTGGATTGGTATCTGGATCGAACTGGACATAATTGACAACATAGAGATCCAGATAGCCATCGGCATCAACGTCTACAAAAGCACAGCCACTACTGAATTGATTGCCAGCAACGGCGGCAGTATCAGCGACATCCGTAAAAGTGCCGTCCCCATTGTTGCGATACAGCACGTTTGGACCGTAGTTCGTCACATAGAGATCCGTGAGACCATCGTTGTTGTAATCACCGACGCAGCACCCTAATCCGTAGCCCGTATCACCGACAGATGTCTCGTCGGTTATATCGGTGAAAGCACTACCATCGTTGCGGTAAAAACGGTTTGTCAGTGGAACTGACGAAGTCGCCCCCGGCAGATCGCTACCGTTGACGAAATAGAGATCTAAATCTGTATCATTGTCAAAATCGAAGAGCGCGACGCCACTGCCAATCGGCTCAATAAAGTACTTCCTACCGCTTTCGCCGTTCACGTGCCGAAATTCAATACCGAGTTCAGCAGTTACATCGGTGAAATGGATACCTTGATTTTGTGAGGAAACGGGTTGTGCGAATGCGGATTTCGGTGCGATGTGTAAGAGAAAGAGGATAACGGTAAAACCGATTGTGGGTATAGTCAATTTTTTGTAACGCATAGTCTGTGTATATGGTATAATAGCAGTCAGCATATTGGCTATCGGCAATCAGCCATCGGAAACCTTCAGTTAAGAGGATTTCTGGTGAAGTTACGCCCTTTGGCTGATGGCTAACTGCTGGAAGCTGAGGGCTATTCCCTTGACGACTTATAAAAAAGGAGATTTTCTAATGGCTAATACTCTACGTTTTGGCGTTGTCGGTTTAGGTATGGGCATGAATCGCTCCGGTGTAATTCATGGGACAGACGGTGCAGAACTCGTCGCTGTAGCGGATCTCGTCGAAGAACGACGCAAAACGGCTGAAGAACGTTTTGACTGCGAAAGCCACGATGATGCGCTTGAAATGTTCGATCGCGATGATATTGACGTGGCAATGATTATGACACCGAGCGGTCTCCACGGCAAATTCGGAGAAGAAGCCGCACGCCGCGGTAAACACGTGATCACCACAAAACCGATGGATGTCAGCGTTGAAAATTGCAACTCCCTTATTAAAACATGTGAAGACAACGATGTCAAACTGCTTGTTGACTTCGGCGAACGATACGGGACGCACAACCGTCAAATCCAACATGTCCTCGCAACAGGTGGTCTCGGTAGACCTTTGCTCTGCGAACTCCGCATGAAGTGGAAACGTCCGGATAGCTACTACGTCGGTTGGCACGGCACATGGAAACTCGATGGTGGTGGCTCTATCATGAACCAAGGTGTGCATTACATCGACCTGATGCTCTGGTTCATGGGTCCTGTGAAACGTGTTATCGGTGCACACTTCGATGTCTACGATCACGAAAATTGTGAAACTGAGGACATGACCTCAGCGATTCTTGAATTTGAAAACGGCGCGCTCGGACACGTCCTGACAACGACGACCTTCCCCGGTAGCAGCGTTTCAATGATTCACGTTCACGGCGAAAAAGGCATCGTTGGTCTCGGACCGGAGATGTGGGAGTTCGTCGATGATGACGAACCCGAAATCGAACTTCCGCCGTATCCGAATAACGTCATCGAGGACGCGCTCCAAGTCATCAACGACGGTGGTTCACCGGCGGTTGATGGTTATGAAGGCAGACGTTCTGTTGCACTCAATATGGCTATCTACGAATGCGCACGGACCGGCAAAGCGGTCGAACTATCATAAACACCTCTCCGAGGCGGGTCTCAGTGCCCGCCCATTTTCTGTCCTGTTTCATTGTCTGAATCAGGATTTACAGGATTCAAGGATGGACAGGATTATAGACGCGTCTTGATCCATGACTTCCTTTGCCACATTACCAGATTTCATAAAACCGCATCTACCTTTTTGGATGGCTATCCTATTTGCAATTCGGGCAAAAATTCGGTATAATATTTGTTGATAAACGAGTGCTTCGTCAAATTTTCTTTAGTAGTTAGCGATTAGCAATTGGCAGTCAGCAAAGAGGTATTGGGCTCATACAGTTTACCTCTTAAAATAACCCAAGTTGCCAGTTTCTCATTCACATAGCACCCCTACGGGGTGCAGTTCTTGAATGTCCGATTTTCTATAGACATAACACCCCTCATGAAGATTAAGAATTTAATCGGGTAATTTTTATTGACACCCGGTGCGGTTGGGGTGAAAGACCCTACTGGGTCTGGGGGAACATGGAATTACCCAAATATTTTATTAATCTTCATACGGGGTGTAAAGAGATTCTTTTCCTAAAAAATCTGTATTTAAACACCCAAACCTATTAGGTAGCAACTTGGGTTAAAATAACATCAAAACCCGTAGATCGTAATGTAATGGAGAGCGGATTTAAGGGACGCATCCGAGAGTTCTAATGCATGTTGTTCCTTCGCAAGGTAAAATTAAAAATATGAAAACCGCGAAACTGATGACGATGGGCTGTAAGGTCAACCAATACGATACGCAATCCATGCGCGAGACGCTTCGACGCAACGGATATATGATTGTTGATGATGATACCTCTCAACAACAAGCGGACCTCTACCTCATCAACACATGCACCGTAACAAACACCGCTGACCAGAAAGCACGGCAAGTTATTCGGAGAGCGATCCGACAGCATCCGAACGCCAAAGTGCTCGTCACAGGTTGCTATGCGGAAAGCGACCGCGAGGCGATTGAAGAGATACCCGGCGTGACGTTCGTTTTCGGCAACCGAGAAAAGGCGGACTTTCAGCAGTATCTCGATGTATTGCACACCGAAACGTCATCCGAAGCGAGGTTAGAAACCTCGCCAGCAGAGGCATCTCACACCTCTAATCCGCTCCTCGCCATAGAACCGGTTCAACACGATGCGGTTCGCGAACACGCACGCTTCAGCAAAGGTGTTAGCGACGCTGGCAAACGCACGCGTGCACTTATCAAGGTGCAAGACGGATGTAGTGCTTTCTGTACCTACTGCATTATTCCATACGTGCGGGGTCGGATGACAAGCCGTCCGCTCGATGACATCGCCGACGAAGCCTGTCGCATTGCTGATAGTGGTATCAAAGAGGTCGTCATCACTGGCGTGCATCTCGGTGCTTACGGCGTGGATACTGGTCGAGAAAAAGACATCGCCAACATTTTAGAACATATCCACGACATCGAAGGCATTGAACGTATCCGTTTTAGCTCGATCGAACCGATGTATTTCCCCGATAGCCTCGGTGAGCGAATGGCGGCACTTCCGAAATGCATGCCGCACTTCCACCTTCCACTCCAAGCCGGTTCAGATGAGGTACTGCAACAGATGCGTCGGCGTTACACCACGGCAGAATTCGCACATCTCGTTGAGAACTTACGACGCGTCTTTGGCGACGATGTCGGGATTACCACCGATATTATGGTCGGGTTCCCCGGCGAGACGGATGCCCATTTTGAGGCATCATGTCAATTCGTCGAAGATACCGAATTCAGTCAATTGCATGTGTTCCGTTATTCCCCCAGAAAAGGCACACCTGCGGCGACCTATCCGGATCAGGTGTCCCCACACATCTCTGCAGCTCGTAGCCAAACGATGATTGCGCTTGGTGAACGCTTGAACACGGCATTTCGACAACGGATGCTTGGGAAGCAGAAAGAGGTGCTCATCGAAGCGAGCAGAGAAGGAAAAAATAATCGCCTTGCAGGCTTTACCGACAACTATCTCCGTGTCCTCGTGGATGCCCCAGAGAGCGCAATCAATCAGATTCAGCGCGTTACGCTGGGTGCGTTAGAAGGGGATTGCATCGCTGCTGCCTAACCCTCAGATTCCTCCGCCTTCGCCTTCAAATCATAGAGAATATTCACTGCATCCAAGGGGGTTACCTGCGTTAGCTCCAACCGTCGGATCTCTTCGACGAGTGGATGCGTTTTCGGTGTAAAGAGTGCCAACTGTAGGGAATCGCTTTGCAGCGTTTTTCGGGAGACACGTCGGCGCGGTTTCGGCAGTGTGGGATGCGCTTTCGGGGACTGCCCCGTCGCCCCATCCGCTTCAACACTGAGATTGTGCTGTTCAAGCACCTCAAGTATCTGCTGTGCGCGGGTAATCACGACTTGGGGTAATCCTGCGAGCCGTGCGACGTGGATACCGTAGCTTTGGTCTGCGCCACCCGGGACAACCTTTCGGAGGAAGGTTACCTTCTGTCCATCTTCATGAACGGCGACATTGTAGTTCTTGGCGCGTTTATATTTGCTGGCGAGTTCCACCAACTCGTGATAGTGCGTTGCGAAGAGCGTCTTCGCGCCCATCCGCTTTTCATCTAAGAGATACTCCGAGACCGCCCACGCGATGCTGAGTCCATCAAACGTGCTGGTGCCGCGTCCGACCTCGTCAAAGATCACGAGACTGTTGCGGGTGGCATTGTTGAGGATATTCGCCGTCTCGTTCATCTCAACGAGGAAAGTGCTCTGCCCCATGACGAGGTTGTCCGACGCACCGACCCGTGTGAAAATCCGGTCTACCAAACCGATTTTCGCAGCGGCGGCAGGCACAAAACACCCAATCTGTGCCATCAGAACGATGAGTGCCGTCTGACGCAGATACGTGCTCTTGCCGCTCATGTTCGGTCCCGTGATGATATGCAATTGCTCGTCGTCGCAGTTGAGTAGCGTATCGTTGGGCACAAACCCCTCTTGCGTGAATAATTGCTCGACAACGGGGTGCCTGCCATCACGGATAACGATTTCGTCCACTGCCGCCACGGTAGGCTTCACATAGTTGTATTTCGATGCGATATAGGCGAAGTTGGCAAGGACATCAATCATCGCGAGTGCCGCTGCGATTTTCTGGATAACTTCCGTCCATTTCGACACCTCCTCGCGAATCTGACAGAAGAGTTCATACTCCAAAGTCTGTATCCGATCCTCGGCGTTGAGGACTTTTGCTTCCTGCTCCTTGAGTTCAGGGGTAATGAAGCGTTCGGAGTTCCGAAGCGTCTGTTTACGGATATAATGCTCAGGCACCATGTGCAGATTCGGCTTCGTCACGTCAATGTAGTAGCCGAAGACTTGGTTGAATCCTATCTTCAAGGATTGGATACCGCTGCGTTTGCGTTCTTCCTCTTGCATAGCGGCTATCCAATCCTTTCCCTGTCCTACTATTTGCCGAAGTTCATCAAGTTCCTCACTATAACCGTCATTGATGATGTCGCCTTCACGGATTGTTGCGGGTGGGTTCGGATGAATGCCGTGTTCAATCAACGCCACTAAGTCTGGAAGTGGATCTAAAGTGTCGTTGTGGGATGTCAACATGGCACTACTGCAGTTTTGGAGCTGCGCCTTAACATCGGGAATCAGACGAAGGGAATCCTTGAGGGAATGCAGGTCACGTCCGTTCACGGAGCCGAGACTGATACGTGAGATGAGTCGCTCGATATCGTACATCTGACCGAGTGCGTCTCTTAATTCCTCCTGCAAGTTAATCTGGGTTTTGAGTTCATCGACGGCGCCGAGGCGTTCCTCAATCTCTTTCTCATCAAGCAAGGGTTGTAAGAGACACTGACGCATTCGTCTGCCCCCCATCGCCGTCACGGTTTCATCAAGGACTTCAAGGAGTGTGCCTTTCGTGGAGCCGTCGCGAATGGAGGCTGTCAGTTCAAGGTTGCGCTGTGTATCAGCATCAAGCACCATGAAATCCGAGAGCGTGTAGGTCTGCAGGGAGACGATGTGTTCGACTTCCTGTTTCTGCGTTTCATTCAGGTAATAGATGAGCGCGCCGGCGGCAGAGATAGCGGTCGGAAGGTGTTCGCATCCGAATCCGTCGAGCGAAATCGTTTGGAAATGTTGAAGGAGTTCCGTTCGAGCGGTATCTACTTCAAATCGCCAGTCGGGTAGTTCATTGAGTGTCACCTTGAGTTCGGTTTTGAGCCGATCAAACATCTCCTCGTCCTCGAAGGTGTCGGCAAAGAGGCACTCTTTTGGGGAAAAACGGTGGATCTCCGCCCAGAGACGTGAAGGATCTGTGAGTTCGGTCACCAAAAATTCGCCGGTAGAGAGATCCGCAACAGCGACACCGTAAATGTCTTTTTCGAGATATATCGAGACGATGTAATTGTTGACCTTATGCTCAAGCACCTTTGGGTCGGTCACGGTGCCGGGTGTAACGATTCGGACGACATCGCGCTTGACGAGTCGATTCTCGTCTCGTGCGAGTTTTGCGTCCTCGGTCTGCTCCAGAATGGCGACTTTATGTCCGGCTTTGACGAGTTTGTAGAGATAGGAATCGAGTGCGTGGTGTGGGATCCCTGCCATCGGTGGTGGCGGGGATTTTTGGTTTTTATGACTTCTCGCTGTTAAGGCGATCTCAAGTAGACGTGCAATGAGTTCAGCGTCTTCAAAGAAGGCTTCATAGAAATCTCCGACCCGACACAAGAGTATGGCATCTCCGTGCTGTTTTTTTACGTGTTTATAGAGTTCCATTAATGACAGGTCGGACTGTTTTGAACGTGCCATATCGTTTTCCTTGTTTATATGTTTACGTGGCTGTTTTTTGGACGATAGGTCAATTTTTAATACCGTATCAGATTCTGGGTTTTCTGTCAAATGTATTTTAGCGATCAGCCGTCAGCAGTCAGCAGTCAGCCGGGCATCGGGAGTCATGTTTAGTGTCCATTGTCTGAATCAGGATTTTCAGGATTCAAGGATTTTCAGGATAAGAGGCGGCTCATCAACTATCTTTAGCCCCAACGGTCTGAAGTTGGGTTTCACTGTGTTCTTGGTGTATATGACAGCATCTTGAACTTAAGGTGTGTTTGAAACACCGAAATCTGTCCACTCAACGCCGTTCAACCCAACCTACGGCACTAACTCTCAGAAGCGACCAGTTTATTTAACTCCTGCCCCAGCAGTTGAGGGTCTCTACAGACACGGAAATCCCATTTCTTCAGTTTGCCCCAGTTATTGACTGCGGAGATCCAGCGTCTGGCAGCAGCGTGTTTGACGTGAACTTGATCAGGTTCAAAACCCTTGATTTCTAAAACGAGGTGGACACCGCTTATGAGCCTGACGATAAAATCGGGTTCGTAGAGGTGAGATATGCCGTCGTGTTCATAAGGGATTCCGAGTCCGAGGTGATCGTTTCGGACATAACATTCTACAAGTTCGGATTGCTCAAGTCGAAACTTGGCGGCACGTTCCCATGTACCTGTATCCAATACCACCTGATTCACATGGCTCCGTAGTGTTTCGGTACATGGACGCGGCGTAAGAAAATCAACATCCGCAGATGTGCCGATGGGTGCATAGCGGTTCAGGATAGGTAGGAGCGGGATTTCACCTTTTGCCTCATCAGGTTGAATCGCGGTCATGAGTCTCTCGACAATACGCGTCACGTATTTCTCCTGTCCGAGTTCACATGGGTTACATCCACGGAAGTCAACTTTTGTTTTGACGTAGGCATCAACAAATCCGAAAACCTGTGGAAAAAGGCGATGTCGGGAAAGTAGTCGGAGTTTCGGATTGCTGGCTGGATCTGGTGCGGTTTGACTATCACCAACGAGTTTGTGGACAATCCGATGCGCAATCCCGATGTGGTTTGATAATATACCTCACGGTCTTGTAGTTCCACCGCGCCTGGACCTGATGCAGAAGGCGTGCCGGTTTCATACCCGACAGCGGGTTTAACATAGAGTGCTGTAGGGTTAATTTCGGGTTGGAGGCTCAACGGTTCTGTGGATTCAATATCTGCCTTAATTTCGTTCTTTTGGAGTGCAAAGGCGTATCCCTCAACAATCGGAAATCGGATCTCAAGGTGTTCACGTTCAGGTAAGGCGCGAACATGATTTTTCGGCTCGTCATCGGGGGCGCGGGCACCCGTGGCTCTGCCTCTGAAAGGTATCGCCGAAAACGGGATGCCGTAGACATCAACGTATTCCTCGGTAAGCAGACCCGTCTCTGGATCGGGTGTGTAATTCATACGGCGTAATCCACGTCCGACGACCTGCTCACAGAGCAATTGGCTGGTAAAGGCGCGTAATCCGAGGATATGTGTGACGTTGTTTGCGTCCCATCCCTCGTTGAGCATGGCGACAGAGACGACACATCGAATCTGTTCGCCTGGCTGTCCGCGTTTGCCGATTGTAGCGACAATCTGCTGCAAGTCTTCAGCGGCTTGGCTCCGATTTCTATTTGGATCTTCGCTCTCCGCTTCTTTCAGCATTTTGCTATCAATGCGAAGCGTGCGTGTAATACCTTCACCGTTTGCCAGTTCAGGAAAGATTACGTCCTGTTCGTAGACAATCTTGGTCTCCTTTTTCCTTTTCCGCTTTGTCGTGCTTTCATTGTCAACGACCTCGACCACCCGCTCTGCAGAAATCCGTTGGTAAAAATACTCGGCAATATCGGTATCCGCACAAACGACAATCAGGACCGGCGGTGTCTTCTCCTGTGTATCCGAGGCTTCTTGGATGTATCCAAACCGCTGACCCAGACGGTGGCTTCTTGGCGTTCCTTCTTTTCCTCGGCAGAGAGTTTCTCCTCAGTCGATGCGGGACGATAGGCGTGATGTCCCTCGTCGTTGAGGACCATAATCGGGGCGCGGTCGTAGAGTTCACCTAAGACGCGCTTGGCAAAAGCGTCCGGCGTTTCGTCGCCTTTATCAACAACCGCATAAGTTTGCCCGCTTTCGCTATGCGGGGATTCGGGTGCGAATTGATGCCAATTGGTGACCGTTCCCTTCCCGCTGCTGAGTAGTGGGCGGAGTTTGTGCGGGATGAGTTCAAATTCGTCGTAGTAGTTATCGCTATCTTCGGGACGGAGTACCTGCAGCCGTTTTTTGATTGTGAGGTTTGGACAGACGACGAGTGCGGCTTGCGGGAAGCGTTCATCGGAAGGCACTTTGCCACGATTGCAGAATGCCCACGCGATGAGCATCGCCATGACAACGGTTTTGCCGCTACCAGTCGCCATCTTGCATCCGTAACGGATGAGATCGGGAATTTCGGGTTCGTTGGGTGTATCCACCAACTCAGCGAGCTTCTCATCGGTGAATTGTGGGGTGAAACCGATTCTCTTGCCACCTTGCCGGATTTCAGCGAGATAGATGATCGTTTCAACTGCTTCGCGTTGACAGAAAAAGAGTCTTCGCAAGAGGTCATCACGTGCCCAATGTCTTAGGAGGTCACGGGTTACAGATGTGGCGTTGAGGTAATTCGCATCGCGCCACCGTTCGACATCTGCGCGGAGGGCGTTGACTAACGGGAGATCGTCCCACTCCTCTTCTCGAAACATTTGGAGTTGTGCGCTACCGGTGCGTTGGGTTTTGTACCAGTAGCCTGCGTCGCGCCGTCCAGACTGTCTGACGGCTTCACCAGTGAGCGTGTCGTAGACCCAGTGTGCATTGGGTTTTTCGTAGGGACTGCACAGGATGGGTTGTTCAACGGGTTGGATTGGGACATCGGGTCGGTTTTGGTTCATGCGGATTCCTCGTTTTGCGTGTTAGCAGCCTCTTTTTCCGCTTTCCATTTTTTTACAAAATCAGGATCGTATTTTTGCAATAACTCCAAGCCTTGAGTCTCCACTTCTGGCATCCGACCTGTTAAACCGTTCGTTAGAATGTCTTTAATACCGTCTGGCTCATTGAATCTGTCAAAATAACCAACTAATACACCGAGATTATGATCTGGATCCTGAAGCTGAGGCACAGCAGCCTTGAGTATGGAAACAGAATCTTCCCTATCCAACCCTACACTCACCTCAGCGAGTGAAAATACAGTCTGTGTTAAGAGAAGATGCTTCAAATTTAGATTTTCCCTTAATAAACGATTGAGAAGCTTCGTAAGCCCGTGATAAGCCTCGTCTGTGTAAATACGACCAACACAATTTACAAGCCTCAACAGGTAGTATCTTGTGTACCTATCTCTTTCGCTATCAAGGTTTAAGTCAGCCATTGAATATACGTACGCTAACGCGGGAGCAGCCAGTTGTGCAAATTTTCTATCCCCCGAACCTTCTGTGTCTTCACCGCTGGTTGCTAACGGCCGCGTTTCATCACCAAAACCCATTATTTCTAAAACCACTTCTTTCCCAAGCCCGAATGGCTCAAGTGCCTGAAAATAGGAGCGGCGAATAGCGTCCTCTAACAGAGAGAGTTCATGTTCTTTTTCATGGTCGCTTCGTTGATTTTTTATTTTCCTCTCCATTCCTGAATAACAAGTACTGTTGATTTCAACTTCCGTGTCATCCGCGTCAATCGGCGATTCAGACAATTAACATATATCACCGCTCGCGAAAGATCACAGCACTGTTTATAGTCGTGCGATTCATCGCACGTTCTCACCCAGTAGACAGCACGTGGCGTGTACCTACTATTTTTAATACCGCTGTTCTCCCAAATTATGCACCGACATCACCTCGTTCCCACGCGGATCGATGACTTTGATGGCAACCTGTTTATGCTCACCAGCAGGAAATGGAAGGGATTCTATCCCACTGAACTTCTCAAATTGGTCTTCGTCGATGACCCTTTTAAGGGCGCGGGCGATTTTGTCCCACGCGCTCTTGTCGGGAAAGAAGGCTTGGGTGATACAGAAGGTTCGACCGTCGTAGTCAGCATCGACGAACCATGCGGCAACTTTGTCCGCACCTGCGGAACTCACGGTGTTGTCTACTGGATTGTAGACATCCACACCCTCCATTTTGATGTAGTATTCCCCGTCGGCTGCCTTTTCAAGTCTCGTGCGCGGCATTCCGAACACGGTGAACAATTGTGTTGAAGGCGTTTCTTTGAGTAGGTCTCCCATTGCGACATCTGGATTGATGTGTGCGATATGGATACGGACCCTCGGATTCGGATCTTCTTGGATTATTGCCTGTGCTGCACCATCGAAACTGAAGCCTGCAAAAACCAATTCATCGTAACCACGACGCGATGCAATCGGCAGGCACTCTTCGACTTGCAGTGCCGTTACCGGACCATGCTGTGGACCGAATACGACTGCAACGAGGCGTTCCGTATCGTCATCTGCCCAACTCCCTTCGGCATGAAGGACATCTCCCTCAAGCGGGTCGAGTGTGGCGAATTTTAGCGTCTGGTTGTTGGGAAACCGTACACCGTCATTTCGAAGGAGGCGAAATGAACGAATGAATAGAATCCGAGATTTAATCAATATGCCCCGCAGACAACACGTCTTGATGCAAGATCTTTTCATGTGGTATAGGCTATGTGAGCCTATGGATACTATTGAAGACACAGAAAAAGTCCTAGTAGTCTGTCACATCTAAACTGACAGGTGGGCTCGCCCGATTTTGTCGGGTTTCGCTCCGTTCTACCTCCAGGAAATACCCAATCAAAAACACCTACAAAAAGTCAAAATAACGTTGACAAACTACTAGAAGATTTCCTTAAAGAAGATGTTGATAATTCTGATACAGGGCAGGCGGCAGTGGGCTAAAAGATACTTAAATGTATACAAATCTATACATTTTTAGTCATTCCTATACGATGTAAGATTTTATTTAACAAACACTATAGAAATATGGTATAATTAATGTATGAATGATAGATTTGTGAAGATTGGCGAGGCTGCGAAACTACTTGGTGTTAATCCTCAAACACTTCGGCGTTGGGAGGAAGGTGGTGTTATCCAACCTGCGAAAAGAACACCGAAAGGGACTCGCCTCTATAGCCTTCAAGAGTTATTAGGTGCGAATGATTTAGCCGCTCCTACGATTGCTTATGCCCGCGTCTCGAGTTCGGATCAAAAGGAAGATTTAGAACGTCAGCAGGCAGTCCTTGAAGCGTTTTGCACGAAGAATGAGTGGCAGACTGAAATCATAAGAGATCTTGGCAGTGGCATGAACTACAATAAGCAAGGCTTCCTCCGCCTCCTTGAGTTAATAGTGCGGGGTGAAATGTCTCGTCTGGTTATCACACACACAGACAGGCTTCTACGATTTGGTGGAGAGATCGTCTTTCGTATCTGTGAACTCAAAGGTATTGAAGTCGTCATTATCAATAAAGGTGAACAACCTTCATTTGAGGAGGAACTGACACGAGACGTCATGGAAATCATGACCGTTTTTTGTGCGAAACTCTACGGACGCCGTTCTCAGAAGTCAAAGAAACTGGCTGAAGCAATAGAGACTATCGTCTCCGAAGCGGAGCAGAAGCAGAAAGGTAATCTCGGCAACCTGTAGGTTGCAGGATACCTTATGCTTCTGAAAACGAACACAGAAGATAGAACTCACTCCGAATAATAAGTAATCCACACAAAGGTCTCAACACGCGGGCTATACCCGTGTTGCGTTCAACTTCGCTCTGTCATCCTTCAAAACAGGATTAGACAAAGACGACTGGCGAAGTCATGTTGACATAAAGCGTGAATTCAACGCAGTCAAGTATGATAAGTTTCACTGGTGTAAAGACCTTTCACAGAATGCGTCCAAGAATGCTATCCACAATCTTGGGGACGCAGGAACCCGCTGGAAAAAAGGACAAAACAAGTTCCCTGTCTATAAGAACCGATCTGGTAAATGCTCCTACCAAGCAGACAATGGCGAAGGAACTGTTGAAGTCCACAAAAAACGTGTCAACCTTCCCAAAATAGGGTGGATACGTATGCGTGAAGAATTGCGGTATACCGGTGAAATCACAAAAGTGGTTGTGTCCAAACACAATGACAAATGGTATGCTTCTATCACCGTTAGGCGATTGGATAGCAACAACTATAAGCACCAACCGCTTCTGTTTGACGATAAGCCACCAATAGGCGTTGACGTAGGTATCAATACACTTGCTACGTGTTTAGACGGGACAACGTTTGAGAATCCACGCCCTCTCAAGCGATACGAGCGCAAGTTAGCACGGGCAAATCGCAACCTTTCGCGCAAGCAGAAAGGCAGTCAGAACTGGTATAAAG
>JAGWBV010000095.1 GCA_021295715.1 Candidatus Poribacteria bacterium
CCATCTGGACGGTGAACCACATTACAGGCATACGCAGACGCGGATCGTGGTGCGGCATTTTCTCGGTAACGGGAAAGTGAACCGAGCCGTCAACATGCCACCGGTCAATCGAGAGTCCAGGAAGATTCCGAAGCACATTCTGCCCACAAAACTTGCAGTTGTCGCCAACAATCGCTTCTGCCAAGCTCAGAATCGGTTCACGAAGAAGCATATCCCGGAAGATGGCATCAAGTTCAATCGTGTTTCGTAGAATGAAGGGTAACGGTTCCTGGGAGTCAGCATGTGCACCCATCTGAATGTATCTGACGTCTGCGAGGTCGGGGTTCGTTATTTCAGCGAGTTGTGGATCCGCGAAAAGTTCATCGCTTTTCTCGCGGAGTGCAGTAACCTCACCTTCAGTCAATACACCCGGAATATAAACGAACCCATCACGGAAGAATTGCTCGGCAATCTGTGCCGTTTTCTCTTCGCTAAAAGGCTCACCTTTGAGAATAGGACTGTTTGCCATATCGTATCTCCTGTTACATGAAAGGTTGATGATCAAAAAATATCACCACGATTGTCAATTTGCACAATTCGGATGAACCGCTTGCTTCTGTCAACGCGGTAAATGAAACGGATAGATCCTACTCGGTAGCGATAGAACCCTTTCTTCTTTCCACGCAGTTTTTTAATCGTTGTCGGATTTTCGTGCTGAAACGGAGAACTCCTGATGTACTCAAAAGCAGAATTAATTCGATTTTGTGTCTCTCTGTCTAATCGTCGGATAAAATTTTCAACTTTAGTTGGCAGTGGTTCAAGCGTGTATCGCTGATGATTCACAGCCCGATCTCCTTCTTTATCAGAGACCAAGATTTTCCACCACCAGCAGCCAATTCCCTTTCTGCTTCAAGAATATCTTCTAAAATTTCCTGTTCTGAATTGAGCAACGCGGTTTCACACCATTCGGAGAGAAAAATTGAAAGTGCCTCGGCATCTTTTTTCCCATCCGAGATCTGTGTTACCAGTTTGAGCAATTCCGAGAAGAACTCCACAAGCTCCTCAGGATCTAATTGCTTGAGCCAATCAAGGTGTTTTGCGGTCTTAACAGATTTGACGAATAATTGATCGTTCATAAGGTATCCAGCGACAAGTTTAAGATTTTTCATTTTTTTAGATAATCCATTTCTGGTAGCAGATTCCAACGGTACTGGTCTGCAGGTTGTATGTTCCGTCCCCACTTACCGAGAAGTTGCGTATCGGCTTGTTTCGCTGCTATTTGCGCGGCAACCGAATCAGGGTCCCAACCGTCCAATACTTTTTGTGTCAAATGTGCCAAAATGTCTCGGCATGCCGGATCGTTCGTTCGGTCTTGCAATTCGTTTGGATCGTCGTTCAAATTGAAAAGTTGTGGCGGTTGCCCGTGATAGTAATTCACTTTCCATTCACCCTCCCGGACCATGCGATGATAGCACCCGTCGTTGGTACAATATTCAGAGAAGGCGATATCCTCCCAGTGTCTATCATCACCGCGGAGAAGTGGTAAGGTGCTGCGGCCGCGGGAATATGGTAAGGCTGGTGCACCGAGTGCATCAAGCATCGTCGCGTTCAAATCAAGCGAACTGACAACCCGATTGCAACGGACACCTTCCGGTAAAGCACCGCGCCACGATAAAATCGTCGGGACTTTCACGGAATGTTCATAAAACGTCTGTTTCCACCAGAGTCCGTGTTCACCGACCTGTTCGCCGTGATCTGAGCTATAAAGAATTAGGGTGTCTTCATCTAACCCATTTTCTCGGAGTGCTGTCAAGATCTGCCCAATCATCACGTCCATTCGGGTTACCAACGCCCAATACGCCGTGCGTGCGCGAAGAATCTCAGCATCCGAAACTTCAACAATACCACACTTTTCACGCCACCACCGAAAGTAGGGATGTAACGCCTCTGAGAAAGGTTCAGGATTTTCGGGCATCGTCATCTGCGCTTCATACAGCCGATAATCCTCTTGACGGGCAACGAAAGGTTGATGCGGCAGCATGAACCCAACAGAAATCGAAAATGGAGCGTCTAAAAGACCTGCACGTTTTTGGACACCGAGGCGATTGAGGTAATCAACTGTCGCAGCAGTCACATCCTCATCGTGCACCTGATAGGCACTCTGCCCTGCCCCGGATTTTTCGAGACTTACGCGAGCCGGGCCTGCTGTGCCGGAGAGTTCGCCGTGATCGACACCACCTCCACCATGATAATTCGGACCGTGATCCCCGACGAGGCGTTCAGCATATCCGTGCAGTTGATCGGGTCCGAGTGCATGCATTCGTCCGATAAGCACAGGGTTATAGCCCGCCGCTCCCATCGCATGGGCAAAAGTAGGAATACTGGAATCGAGGATATGGCTGTTAGTCCAGACCGCGTTCTCATGCGGGTAGCGTCCACTCAACATTGACATCCGGGATGGCACACAGATCGGAGACGGGCAGTAGACGTTTTCAAACACCACCCCTTCGGCGGCGAGGCTATCAAGATGAGGGGTCTGCACCAACGGGTCGCCGTAACAACCGGTTACATAAGGGTCATGCTGGTCGGAATGGATATAGAGCAGATTGGGACCGTGAGGACGCATTTAAAATCCCTCGTGAACTTCATCGAATTTCTTTCATTATATACACACACGGGTTTTTGTCAAGAGAAGTCAGTGATCGTTTATTGACACTGAATAGGTTTTATCATAAAATAGAGCGAAATTTCAATACGTCTTTGACGAATTCACTTCATCTCACCAAAAGGGAGCAAGTACAATGGCATTTTTGAGACATATCGCGCTGCGGACGAAGGATATGGAAACCTCGCGTCGTTTTTATGAAACCATCGGTTTTGCGTTTGTTGGGTATCGGGGACGCAGTGGATTAGATCTCTCGGACGGCACGCTGAACATGACGATTCTTCAGTACAACGGCACGGAACGTCCACCGTTTGAGGAAGGGACAGAGTTTATCCATTTCGGTATCATTGTTGAAGATTTAGCGAAAATCTACAACACCCTTCGAGATGGCGGTTTTGAGTTAATCATGGATAATGTGAAAAAAGGGGATGACATCGACGATAACAAACCGCCGGAACGCTCTTTTAAGGTTGCCGATCCTGATGGAAATGTCGTCGATATTACAGGCGCGAAGGATGAATGGCGTGGCGTGACAGTCTAAGAAGAGATCGCCTCTATAGTGAAATCGAACTTCAAAACGTAGCAAACGCTAACAAGCACATAGACTCTGTTTGTATTGGGAAGGACAATGGCATTTCAATTTCAAGATTCTATGGTCAATGAATACCTCTCGGAGGGGTATCTTATCCTTCGAGGGATCGTTCCACCATCGTTGCTCAGTGATCTGCGCCAAGAGGCAGAAAAAGCCCGAGATCTGGCACACAAACTCAATGGGCCACAGACCCAACGGATTCAACCGTTATCCAATTACGGCGATGAACTGGACCTGAAACCCTTCTACGACTACACGGAGTTACCCGAACTCCGAGACGCTATCGAAAAATTGCTCGGTCCTGATTATACGCACGGACACGTTGACATCATGGGACTCCTCGTTGAGCCGCTCGAATATCCGTGGCATATCGGTTGGCACCGGGACGGCGTTGTCGAGGTCCCTCTCGAAGCACGTGATGAGATTGTCAACGCAAAGTTAGCGGAAGTCTGGTACGACCTGCGTCACTTCAATCAGGTCAACTGTGCGATTTACGCGGATTCCTGTACGTGGTTCGTTCCGGGTAGCCATCTACGCCAATGGGATTTGCCCGGCGAAGAACAATCAACAAAGGATCCGAAGCTGCGAAAACCCGCTGAAGGTCAATCCAGCGCTGAAGCCGAGCGATACTGTTTAGAGCACTGTCGGCAGTTTCCGGGTGCGGTTCAAGTGCATCTGGGACCGGGAGACTTCATGGTGTATCGGAATCTCGCTTGGCACACAGGAAACTACATTACCTATCAACCCCGCGCAACGATTCACGATGTCGTCCGCTACGAAGGACAGAAAGACTGGACCGACTGGCAACAAACAAAATTAGATGCCGTCAAACGGATGAAGGAAAAGCAATCAGAAGTACATGTGTAATATGGGTTTCAAGCCGTGTCTGCTGCAGCCCTTCTACAGTCGATCAACTGTATAAGCATCTAACAACGCTTCGTCCAAATCTACACCGAAACCGGGTGCATCGTTGAGGGTGAAAAATCCATCGTGCGGCACAGGTCGCAAGCGGCGATACAATTCGTTCTCAACGCCGTCTCTGGAAGGACCGAAGGTCTCTGCCATACATGGCATTGGAAGACAGGCAGTGAGATGCAAGCCCCAGGGTGTCCCTGCTTGGTGGAGCCATGTCGGAATGTCCAGCTCAGCGGCTTCACGGGCGATGCGTAAACATTCCGTGAAACCACCCGCCCAACTGATGTCCGGTTGAATCATATCTGCCGCTTTCCAACGCAGCAACTCCCGAAATCCGTATCGTGTGAACTCATGTTCACCGGAGACAACCCAAGCCGGTTGAATTTCACGGACCAATTGCGCCATGCCTGCATAGTCGTCAAGCGGAATGGGTTCTTCAATCCATTTGAGGCGAGCACCGACAGCAGCATCAGCGAAACGGAACGTGTAGTCCACATCCCAACGGAGATAGATGTCTGCCATCAATTCTGTTTCCGTTCCGACTGCGTCTCGTGCCTCGTGTATCAGTTCGACATTTTCCGTAAATCCATCTTCACCTTCAGCGAGTCCATTACGGATCGGTAGCTTGCAAGCAGTAAACCCGTTCTCTGCGTAATAGCCAACATCGGCACCGGTGGCATAGGCGGGCATTTTGAGGGACGGCGTATCCGTAATAAGACCATAGACAGGCGCGTCTACGATCTTTCCACATAAATCAACAAGCGCGAGTTCTATGCCACTCAAGACATAAATAACCAAACCGCGTCGTCCATAAATTGAAGTGATATGATACAGACGTTCCCAAATCTCCTCAACATCAAGCGGATCGCGTCCGACGACGAAGTTCTGAAGGTGTTTCTCAATAATTAGCGCGCCAGCAAGTCCCCCGCCGCCAAGACCGTATCCTTTCAAACCCTTATCAGTGGTAATTTCTACGATTAACGCGCCTGCCTGTGCCGCAAAGGGACCGCGCCAATCGACATGTACTGCCTGAGTCGTCGGTTCCTGCCACTGTCCCTTGGCAAACCCTAAACTGGGCATGGCACGAGGATTCAGATTGACATGCCACGTCCGAATCCCAACAACAGTATGTCGGGTTTTCGCACACGCTTTCCATGTAGTTGCAAGATCGGATGGATTAGATGCCATAATGCCCTCCTTTAGAAACCCTACTCAATCATAAGCCTTCGACACACCGAGTAAAATCCGGCATTACCAAAGGCTTCGTTCACAGAAGACTCCCAAATCTGCGTAATCCGTGTAAGCCGAGATTCAGACGAAATTAACACCTATGGCACAGTTTTCAAGCGCACCTATAGGTCACGACGGCAACGCAAAATAACCGATGCCTGTGAAAAACCCAACTATCATCCACAACCCTACCATCACGTATTCACCGAAAATCAAACCGAAGGCGACAGGTCGAATCTTCCTATACGTTGAGGCACCGCCAAACTTGAGTGCCATATACTTAATGAACCATCCAATCAAAATTGACGACCAGAGGTGAAACGGTGGGTAGGTTGCCCCCAACAGATAGCCGATCGGATGTAGGGACCACCAGACAAAATTCTGCCGCATCCAGAGCATAAAGCCTGTAAATCCGGCACCAGCAATCATACTGTACACCTCGTCCCACTTCGTCTCGATAGGGAATTGGATGAGACTGCTCATTCGTTGAAAATAGTTCCGCGGCGCAACCACGAAAGACCAACTCTGTAAAAACAGGGCACCTTTGTCATAAATCAGTGTCAACGAAGCGTAAACAGAAACAAGGAGTGCTACAACAATTGAAACCCACAAAATCGGCATAACACGGCGACGGACGAGTTTTACTTCATCTGCCGCCTTGAAACTGTGCAGAAAGTTCGGCATCATGAATTCGCCCCAATCGCGCAGGAAAGTCCGTTGGAAACTCAGGATCGCAAGACTCTTATGCCCTAATGCGTTGGAACCCAAAGTAATATCAATGTATTCCGAAGGGAAAAATGGAGCCTGCACCAGCAACAGACCCCCGTTGACTACCATCCAAGACAAAACGATTGATGTGATAAAGATAGAGAGCAGCGTCACGATCGCAACCCACGTTGTTACACCCACGACGACCAGAAACACGACAAGAACCATGAATCCTATGAGAAACCCAAGCAGCGCCACGCGATACGAGACAGGTTCGTTTGAATCGTCTATCGGTTGTCCTTCCACAGTGGCGTGGCTCGTCCTTGCGTGTCCGAGACCAAACGTTTTCCTAAAAACATCTCTGATGTGTTCACGACCTATCCAGAAAACCGCTGGAACAAAAACGAGATAACCGCCCATCACTTGACGGCTACAACTAATCCACGGACCGATGCTCAGTCCGATCGCATTCATGATGATATATTGGAGTTTGAAAAAGAGGTAGAAGAACCAGAGGCTAAATGATACCTCAAGCGTGAGTAAGGAGGCGATCCCGATGACCGAAAAATAGATGACGAACCGCATCGCGGGCCACCATCCGAGTGTATACCACGGTTTCTCGGTGAAGACGGTGTAGATATTGTAGATAAGTGGAATCTCTGGCACCCTCGGAAAATGCGCATGCAATCCATTGATAAGGTGCAACACCACCGGCAGTATCATTCCTGCCCAAAGGAGCCTGTTTTTGAAAAAGGTGTTGAGGAGTGTGCCGCGCGCCGGTTCAGCAGCGAGTTGTATCGGAATCTGAATTAAAGGGAACGAAAACCGCTCGCGTTCTACCCATTGCTTACGGAGAATTGTGGAAAGGCAGAGAGTCGTGAAATAGAAGACCAGAACAAAGAGACCCCAGACAAGTAGCGGCTTCAGCCATAGCATCCACGGAACGCTTTCACCGGGGGAAATCCCTTCATAGAAGTCTATTACAGCATGAGGTTCCGTGACGACGAGCCATTCAGGGACATGCGGATGGAGTGTTTCTGACCAATCGTTTTCCGTCGTCGCAAAGTACTGCAGCGCAACAAGAGACGGAAGCAGAAACTGCAATAAACCCATTGACGGAATGCCGACCGCAACGATTAGCATCATCCAGACAACGGTTAATTCGAGTGCAGAGAAGGCGAAACGCCCATTTCGCATCAACTTACGCAACGGCACATTGACGAGGAACACCAAAATGAGGAGCCCAAAGATGGAACCAACTGGGAGATGATTGCCTGCGATCTTCGTATTTTGTAGGAAATAGTTGTTGTAGGGGGTGATCGCACACATCGCCCCTATCAAAAGCAGTCCTACGAGGATGGCAGGGAACCGAATTTTTTGGTTTTTTAACGCTTGGGTTTGCGCTCCGATTTTTCCGTAAAGCACTATCAGCCTTCGTCTCTTACTGAAGGACGATAAAGACAGGTTTCCGCATCGACAACACGTCCATCAGGTAGTGTATACTGATTCGGGGTGCCTTTACCCCACGGCTCTTTGAAATCTTGGCTTCGCTCTTTATCCACAGCCATCTGTTCCTTAACGGACTCCCATGAGAATCCATCCATGAGGTGTTCATGGAGAGATGCCTCCAATTCCTGGGACGCTGCTTGACCTGCGAGGTTCTCAAATTCATTCGGGTCTGTTTCTAAATCGAAGAGAATGGATTCGTCTTCAGGGAAGGCGACGTATTTATAGCGAGGGGTTCGGAGCATACGCATCGGTCCCGTCGTCTGGTTCGACCAGTATTCGGTGATTGCAGTGTTACGCCACTCTTTCGTGTTCCCCGACATAAGATTTGTCAAATCCGCGCCATCTAAATCTTCAGGGATAGGAATACCCGCTCTGGAACATAGCGTTGGGAAAAGGTCATTTAGTTCGACAGGGGCAGTTACTCGCTCTCCGTGTGATTGCGGTAGATGTCTGTCGGATACGATTAATGGCACCCGTGCGGCTGCTTCGTAGTAGCTTGATTTCCACCACTGTCCGTGCTCTCCCGCCATTTCACCGTGATCGGTCGTATAAACAATGATGGTGTTATCCAATAAACCGTCCCGTTCCAAAAGCGTGAGCAGATCTCCGACGGTCTCGTCAAGGAATTCGCAACAGGCGTAGTACGCCGCGCGCGCCTTACGCGCTTCTTCAGGTGGGATTTCATCTGTTTTGAAGTTGTCCCGTAAACCTTTCGCGAACCGGTGTGTCTGCTCCAAGTGCCCCTCTGGAACGTTGGGCATATCGACATTATCGGGCCAATATTTATCGAAGAGTCGTTTAGGGGCTGTAAGCGGGAAATGGGGGCGGCTATAACTTGCCAGCAGGAACCACGGCTGCTCCGATGGTTGCGATCTCAAGTATTCAAGTGTTTCCGTATTGATAACCCGTTCTTGGAGCATGCTGGTCGGAATTTCGGTAATCCCAGCGAATCGTGTGCGGGGTCGCTTGCCAGATGGGGTCTCCAACGGATCGGTTTGGTGTCCGGCATATCCGCGTAAGTCGCCGTAAGGTCGAGACTGGAAACCGTTGTTTTGCTCTTTTCCGCCGAAATGCATTTTCCCAACGAGTGCGGTCGCATAACCGTGCTGTCCAAAATGCGCAGGCATCGTGAGATGTTCAGGAAACAGGACAGACCCATTATTCCATGCTGAACATCGGTGTGCGTATTTTCCGGTTAGCATACACATCCGGGAGGGCGTGCAGAGCGGTACTTGGCAGTAGGCACTCTCAAAATAAGTGCCAGATTTAGCGATCTGGTCAAGGTTGGGTGTTTGGACAATGTCATTGCCTTCACATCCTATGGCATGCGGACTATGCTCATCGCTCATCAAAAATAGAATATTCGGTTTTTGAGCCATTAATTCAAAAAACCTCCTTTAATCTTCTATGGGGAAGTAGATCTCTATGACCTGTATTTAGAATATTTTAAGTACGCGGCACAGCATCTGCATGAAAATCCGCACCGAAAGGCAGGGCGATGTCTGCGTCCTTTTGAGCGAAGTGCTCAGAAAAATCAATGAGCGTGAAACCCACCAGTTGTTTTGTCTCGGGATGGAAACGCAGAATAACGTCTTCGGTATATTCAACATAGTCAGTGTGCTCTGGTGCCCCCTTTGTTACATAGAGTACATCTGCCTCCCGGTCATAGACAATCTTAAGTCTATCTTTATTGAGATCCATGAAATCTCCTTTACCCTCGTATACACTTAGAAACTACGTTGCGAAAAATGCCTGCCTTCAATTTAGTTTACACGACTTCACAGCGATGTGCAAGTGGATTTTTAGGGTGAAATGAAAATACGAGACTTCGTTAACTTGGGGAACCTCGTGCGAATCTTTCTTATCCTGAAAATCCATTAATCCTGCAAATCCTGATTCAGACGAGAAGAAACATGCGACGGTTGTGCTTTAGATTTCCCGACACCCATTCCGAGTGCTGGTAATACAGTCTCAGAAATGTCAAGGGAATAGTCAAAAATTGTCCATCCTGAAGCCCCTAAGGAACGCGAGTGATAAATCTGCTCAATCACCGCATCTGGTGTCAGCAGCGAATTCGTGGCAGTCGCGCCAATACCGGGATAAATGGCTACCTCTTTAGGCATCAAGGCGAGTTGGTTGGTTAATAACTCTGTAAAATAGCCTGTATCTTCTGTATAATTCATTGGACACACGAAATCGACATAACCCGCTTTTGCCCACGCTATCCAGTCCTGTCCGATAGAAGTGACACACGCTGGATATGCTCCAAAGACGGCTGTAGAAAGTTTGATGTCCGGGTTCGCCTCTCGTAGCCGTTTGTGTAGCAAGCGAACCAAACGGGTAATTTGCTGCGATCTCCACTCAATATATTTCTCGCTGTGAGTGCTACTCTTTGGCAAAACTGAGGCGGGCCATTCGTCAATCTGCTGTCGTGTTGCAAGCGTGAATCTTTTACGGCACTCCTCACAGTAACACGCATGGCTACCCGGATAACGTATATAATCCAGATGGATACCATCTACATCGTAATTCGCTACAATTTCCAATATGCTCTCTAATTCCAACTGGATGTTTTTCGGGTGTGATGGACAGAGCCAATTCAGTGGATTTCCGGTGGCGGAGACTTGGGTTCGTCCCTCTTTCCGTATTTTCTCAATGAACTCTTTCGGTGCTCCCTCCAAATTCCACGTAATCTTCCACACGTGCACTTCTAAACCATACTTGCGTGCTGCTGTAACGCATTGTGATAACTGGTCTCCATATCGCGTGAAGGTTTTGCTCTGTGGTAAGATTTTACTGGCATAATGCGCTACCCCTGCCCACGCCATGTTCGGGAGAATCATGTTCACGCCTGCCGCTGCTAACTCTTTGGCAGATCTGTCCCAATCACCGGGGTAGGCACCGAGCCCAGAATGATTCCACACGGCACGTCCCTCGGTTTCAAGGCTACTCTGCGAGAAAAAATAGGCTTTTGAAAACGCTTCTCGACTTGCGCGTGCTGTCGTTATCGCTGCAGTGTAAGTCTTACTATTATACTCGGCGCGCGCCTTCTCCATCAAATGTTTTCCTGTTTCCAAAGCGTCTACTGCTCCTGACACACCGCTTTCTCCGACAAATGTAGCCAACGCCTTAAGTCCATCCGTATGTCCAACAGAGGTCATCATTTCTATAGATCGCTTGGCAAGCGGACGCTGAAATTCTGGAACGAGATGCCCCAAGAGCGCGGCAAGCATTCGCGTCTTGGTTAGGATGTCATCTGGAAGAAAAATGTGGCTGAAAAATACACCCGCTTTGCCCAGAAAGAGAGCAGGCAAACCAGTCGATTCTCCTGCTATATTGTGCCAATACCCGATAACTTTCGTTTCTGGCGTTGTCGGCGCTGCGACTGTAATGTTCCACGATGCCTGTCTAATAGATGTCGGCATATCAGGTATTTCGGGCGTGTTCAACGCAATCGATGCAAACTGTCCAGGGGATTCCTCTTTTCGCCAATCCGTTTGCTGCAAACCCAAAAGTGGTGCCACCGTATCCGCCAAGTTATAGGTCACGAAAAGTTTACCACCATCCGCAACGAATTTTTTCAAGAGGTTCGTCGTCTGTGTTGATACCACGTCGTTCAATGGAAGAACAATCAACTTAAGGGATTTCAGTCGCGCCTTAGAGAGTGATGAATCTTCAAGGGTGTCGGCGGTGAAACCGATGATACTGAGCATTCGACTGAATCGCTTCGCGACAGAACGAGCATACTGAACCTCGCCCGCTGGCACTCCGGATGTGACTGACGGTAAGACAATCACAATCTGCCACCGATACCCCAGAAAAGCACACATACGAGCAAAATTTTTAGACGATGGACACTCGTTCTGCCTTCCACTATGGGAGCGGTGTTTTTGCTTGGGTATTTCCCCGATTCTTTTCGGACGTGCCGCTGGGTTTGGGAACTTGCTAAAAAAAACGTCATTGACCACCCCCTACCTGTTCTTCTCAGCATTTGTAGCGGCAATTTTGGGGTTTCCACTCTTAACAAGAGGCATTCCCTCGGTCTTCCCCAAAAACATATCGATGCCTTGTGCGATGGCAGTGGCGATTTTATGTTGATACGCCCGTGTTGTGAGTTTATGTCCTTCCGTTGGATTCGATACAAATCCGGTCTCGATGAGGATAGCTGGGACGTTTGTTCCGATAAGAACGACAAACCGTGCGTGTTTGACGCCGCGGTCAATCGCGCCTGTCGCTTGTACCAATGATTGTTGCACGTGCCTTGCCAATCGCTTACTATCTTCGCTTTTGCTTTCCTGTATGATTCCTTTCAGCAGCGTCTCCAGCTCTTGAATACTGTAGCCGGAGTCTGCATTCTCTCGCGCTGCAATTGCTTCTGAGGCTTTGTCCGTACTGGTGACACTCAGATAGTAGGTTTCGATACCTTTTGCTTTACGGTTTACACTGGCGTTCGCATGAATGCTCAGAAAGAGATCCGCTTTGTGTTGCGTTGCAAACGCTGTACGTTCTTTGAGCGGAATGTAACGATTGGTATCACGTGTCATCAGGACAGTGTAGCCTTTTTGCGTTAGAAGCCTGCGAAGCCTTTCCGAGATACTGAGAACAATAGCTTTCTCTTGTAAGGTCCCCTTACCCAATGCACCTGGATCTTTGCCGCCATGACCGGGGTCAATAACAATCGTTTTTGCAGTTAATCCGAATTCGCGCGTCAGTGATTCAGGAACCAAAGGTTTCTTCGGACCAGGAGTTGGTGACGTAGGTTTCGGTTGAGGTTTGATTGGTGACGTAAGTTTCGGTTGAGGCTTAATGGGTGATATAGGTTTCCGGTTAGGTTCAGAACGCTTTTGAGCTTGAACGACCCTTTCGGGCGGCGATACTACCGGGCTTCGTTGTATTTTGAAGGGTTGCGTTTTGAGAGGGCGTAGTTCCGTCGTGGCAGCAGCAACAATTTTCCGATCTGTTGAAGAATTGATAAGATTCCCATAGAGCGTCTCAGCGCGTGTGACGTAACCTTGTCTTAGATATACACGTGCCAGTTCTAATTGGGCGGGATCTGATATTTCAGAACCGGCATAGCGACTCTCCACAATCTGGTATTGCGTGATGGCTTGGTAATCATCCCCGATATAGGCATAGCAACGTCCCAACCAGTAATGTGCTTGTGGGACATACCGCGACTTAGGATAGTTACGGATCAGTTTTTGGAAGGCTTCAATCGCCTGCTGTGGTGCTTCAGTAGCGCCGGCTTTGATGCTCCAGACCCAACTGGAAGCGATCGCGTATTGTGCGTCATCAGCTGACGGACCTTGGGCATCTGTATCAATAACTTCCTGAAAGTCTGAAATAAGCCTACGCCATTCAGCGGCAGTCGCATGCGTTTGTCCGTTGGTATATGCGCGATGACGCGATGCAGCCTCTTCGTAACCGGACATTACACATCCGGATAATACCGCTCCAGAAAGGATTAGCAGGCAAGAACACCATATTTTCATTATTTTTCTCCTCTGACACGATTGTGTTCCGCTTCAATTTTTATCTTATGTCCTATAAAACAAACGAAATATTCCCGTCTTTCGTTACCAAATTGCGCTATCAAGGTATAATTGTCCTGCTTTCAACGAAACCCTACGAATACATTTCTTTATTGACTCCCTTCTCAATTCACGTTAAACTAACATCTTATAGTTGACTTTAAAATAGCAAGGTAAGGTGCACCGATGGAATTGACACCCCAAGAAATCCAGTTGTTTCGCCACAACGGCTTTATCAGATTTCCGACGCGACTCTCTAAAGACCATGTGGAGGCACTTAAAGCTGCTGCACTGAAAGACATGGAAGAAGGCGTGGAACCTGTTGCCCGACAAGACGGTAGAATTATCCGAATCTCTGCTGTTTGGCAGCGTGGGGGCATCTTCCAAGAAACGGTTACTTGTGACGAGATTCTCAATCCGTTGGAATCATTATTGGGTCCGAATATAGAATTTGTGCTGAATCGTCACAATCACGTCTATCTGAGAGACGCGGGTTCATCGCATTCGCTTGAGTTGCATCGAGATGTCCGCCATTGGTCTCGGACAATTGCAACTGTTCTCATCTATCTCGAGGACACAAACTTAGAGAACGGCTGTACACGGGTCGTCCCTGGCTCACATCATTTGCCTGCGTTCGCGAGTCTCAGTGATGATACACTTCAGAAAATCGCGGCGAGTCAAGCCATTCCGTTACCGATGCCCGCCGGAGGTTTGCTCGCGATTGATAGCATGATAATTCACTCGGCGGGGATTAACCGCACAGATAGAACGCGGATGAGTATGACGCTCGGTTACCATAGTATTGATGAACTCGCCTTGGAAGATAATCCAAGGAAGGTGCTTGTGCGTGGTGAACGACCTTACGGCGGAAACGACAAACCTCGTGAATAATTTTACCGGAATTGGGTTATAGTAACTTAAGACGCATCCGCAAAGAGTGCCTGAAAAAACACTTTTTTGAAAAAAGTCATTCTTTTTCGTTTTTTTCAAAAAAATACGATTTTTTCTTGACAAACACCAAACTCTGTGGTATACTTAATAATGCTATTGGAGGTCTCGATTTCGAGATTGAAAAATTCTGGGCGGGTAGCTCAGGTGGCTAGAGCGACAGCCTTACAAGCTGTAGGTCACAGGTTCAAGTCCTGTCCCGCCTACCTACCGTAACCGCCTAAAAATGAAAAGTCTCTCGATGTCGAGGTTGAAAATACTATGGGCTCGTGGCGCAGTTTGGTTTAGCGCGCCTGCCTGTCACGCAGGAGGTCGCGGGTTCAAGTCCCGTCGGGCCCG